>NZ_JBEXYL010000068.1:0-48832 GCF_040630895.1 Streptomyces sp. NPDC005728 | reverse complement strand
GGTCTGCCCCAGATCCAGGGTCGGGCGTGGGAGTTGAGCTGGTCGGTGGCGACGTTGGTGGCGTGGGTGATGTGGCCTGGGTCGCCGAAGGAGCGTCCGGCCAGGGCGGTCTTGCGGAAGATGCGCCACCAGCCTTCTTGGAGGTTGAGCCAGCAGGCGCTGACCGGGATGAAGACGTGCTTGATGCGTGGGTGGTCCTCGAGCCCGGTGCGGGTGGACACGCTGTTGTGCGAGGACAGATTGTCCGTGATCACGTAGATGTCCCCGGTGGGGTTGGCTTCGTCGACCAACTGGAGAAACCGCTGGTAGAAGACGCTGTTGCGGGAAGTGGCGGTCATCGTGATCGCTCGACCGTCGCGGACGCGTAAGGCGCCGTAGACCCAGGTCTTCTCCGGCCCGCGGGAGTAGTCGATCTCGTTCTCGATGCGGTGCCCGTCCGGCGACCAGCCCGGTGCCGGTGGGAAAGCGCGGGGGATCACCGGGCCGAGTTCGTCGGCGCAGACCACCGTCGCGCCGGCGGGCGGGCTGGTGTAGAGCTCGACGATCTGCGTCCTTTTCCCTCGAAGTCCGGATCCTTCGAGCGCGTCCAGGATCGCGTGCGCCGCCAGCGGACCCCTTCTGCGAGCAGAATCCGGCGTACCTGGGAGCGGCTGACCTCGATGCCCAGGTCCCGGGCTGCGACGACCAGTGTGTCCAAGGTCCACTCCGAGGGCCCTGACTCGTCCGCGGCCCACATCTCGTTCGACGGCTGCACCTCGAGTCGGCCGGGCGGGGTCTGCCTGACCAGGCCGACGATCCTCGAGCGTTCGGCTTCGGTGATCCTTCGCTTGCGGCCCTGCCCGCCCAGATCCTCCAGGCCCTCCAGCCCCAAGCGGTTGAAGCGGTGCAGCCAGCGGCGCACCGTCTTCTGACTGCACCTCAGCTCGCCGGCGATCCGCGGGACCAGCCACCCGTCCCAGCTCAGCTCCACCATCCGGCACCGCTCCACCACAACCTTCGGCGCCTTTCTGGCCGACGCCAGGCGGTGGACCACCGCCTGCTCGCCCTCGTCACGGCCCAGCCGTGCCCTCAGCACCATGACCCAGCACCCGCCCCCGAGTACCCGCAACTGCCCCGCTACCAGCAGCTATACCCAGCGAAAGAGGAATCCAGCACTAGGAGGCGAGGTTGGCGAAGGGGTGATGCGTGAGTAAGGCCGCGCCAACAATGTCGGCCGGGCGGCCTCAGGTCGGCGGATGCCGAAGGCGCGGCATCACGCGAGCGCCGGGGCCTCCTTCGGGTTCGGGCCGTACTTGTTCGCGCCCGCATTGCTCTTCGTGCAACAGAAGACCACAAGAACGATGCCACCGATCGTAGGGACGAGCCCGATCAGGATCGCCCAGCCGGACAGGCCCGAATCGTGCAGGCGGCGCACCGTGACAGCCCAGGTCGGCGGTATGAACGCGATCAAGGCGATGAAGAAAGCGCCGAAGGCGACCTCCGATTGGGTCGCGTAGCCGATGCCGCCCAGCACGCCGTAGATGAGGTACACGAACAGCGTGAAGAACCAGAATTCCTTGCGGCGTGCCCGGCCTCTGAAGACGGCGTACTTCTTGAGCGCTGCGATGAACCAGCTCACTGTGTCCCCCCAGGGATCGACGAACAGCCACTCCGAAACGGATCAGGCCAGACGGAGAGATTAAGGGGTTGGCAGGGGCGCGTCATTCACGGGGTCGGTGAAACCCTGTGGCGAGCCCTGCAGTGCGTCAGCGAGGCCCCCGCTCGCCCTGGCCACGCTCCGTCGAGCACGGTTGTCAGTGGCTCCTGCGAGCATGCACCGATGACCTCAACTGATCACCTGCTCACCGCTCCTGACGATGAGCCGCGTGCCCGCCTTCTCGAGCTGGTCGGTGCCATCCAACCGTGGGACGACCTGGAGCGCACCCATCTGGAGACCGCCACGCAGTGGATCGCCGCCGGTGCCCCGGTCTACCGGGTACGTAAGCCGGATGTTCCGGCGGTGCACTTGGTGAGCTACTTCGTCGTCCTCGACCACGCGCGCGGGCAGCTGTTGCTCGTCGCGCACCGCAAGGCGGGCCTGTGGCTGCCAGCCGGTGGACACGTCGAGCCGGGTGAGGACCCGTGGGCCGCCGTGGTCCGCGAATGCCGTGAGGAGCTGGGCATCGACGCCGTGGCATCGCCGGTCACCGGTAAGCGTCCTCTCTTCCTCACCGTCACCCGCACGCGGGGGCAGCGGGCGCACACCGACGTCTCGCTCTGGTACCTCCTCAATGCCGATGCCCACGCCATCACCTCGTACGACCAAGGCGAATTCGACGCCATCTGGTGGCTGACCGACGAGCAGGTCCTCGAGGAGTCGGGCGAGATGCTCGACCCCCACATGCACCGCTTCACCCGCAAGCTGCAACACGCCCGGACCAGGAGGCATCGCAACGGCGACAGCGACAGCGCCACCCCGTCGGCGGTCAGCTCGCCCGCCAGCCCCGTCAGCCCGGCGTGCCGCTCAGCGACCTCCCGCACGATGCCCCTGCGGGAGCAGGGCGCCGTCGTCGCCACTCTGTGGACCGCCTCCACCGGCTACGTCCGCCGCCTGGGCTGGGAGGCTCCGGCCCAGGTCCACTCCTGGACGATCAGCACCGACGAGCTCAAGCGCTCCTTCGACGGGTCGGGATTCGAGATCACCCATGGGGCGACCGAGCAGGTCCAGCTGCAACTGCGCCGGCTCGGCATCGAGGGCACCCGGGCCCGGCTGCGGTTCGACCGCATCGTCCAGCCATGGCTGCGCGAGCTGGCCACAGGGATTCGTGCGGTGGCGGCTGAGCATCGGCCGCAGCGTCAACCAGGCCGTCATCGACATCCTGGCTCTCAACCGGTTCTCCGGCTTCCTGGCTGATCCCCGCGTTGCCGCCGACGAGCTCGTCCGCGTGGACCGGATGGTGCTGGAGCGCTACCTCGCCGACCTGGCCCTCGACCGACGCTCAACTCATTGCCGCGGCCGGGACGTCGGCTCGCTGTACGCCTTCTTCCATGCCGTTCGCCGCCACGGCTGGGACCCGAGTCTCCCGGCGAACGCGACCTTCTACCCCGACGACTTCCCGCGCCCCGGCAAGCGGCTGCCCCGGGCGCTGGCCGAGCACGTGATGGCCCAGGTCGAACAGCCCGCCAACCTGGAGCGCTGGCACACGCCCGACGGCCGGGCACTGGCCTTGATCCTCATGCGCTGCGGGCTGCGGGCTGCGGGTCGGCGACGCCTGCCACCTGGCCTTCGACTGCATCATCCGGGACGCCGACGGCGCGCCTACCTGCGCTATCTCAACCGGAAGATGAAACGCGAAGCCCTGGTCCCCATCGATGAGGAGGTTGAGGGCGAGATCGCCGCCCAACAGCAGCGCATGCTTGAGCGTTGGCCCGGCGGCAGCCGGTTGTGTTCCCGGCGCCACGGATGAACCCCGACGGCACTCGGTCCCTGACCACGCACTCCTACCGGGGCCAGCTCGATCGCTGGCTGGAGCGGTGCGACGTCCAGGACGAACACGGCCGTGCAGTACATTTGACGCCCCATCAATGGCGCCACACTTTTGGAACCAGGCTGATCAACCGGGACGTCCCGCAGGAAGTCGTACGCGTCCTTCTCGATCACTCTTTCGGCGAGATGACTGCCCACTATGCTCGGCTGCACGATTCCACGGTCCGTCGGCACTGGGAGAAGGCCCGCAAGGTCAACATCAAGGGTGAGAGCGTCACGGTCGATCCCGATGGCCCTCTGGCCGAGGCCACCTGGGCCAAGCAGCGGCTCGGGCGGGTGACCCCGGCCCTGCCCAACGGCCACTGCAGCCTGCCGATGCAACGGACGTGTCCGCATGCCAATGCCTGCTTGACCTGTCCGATGTTCGTGGGGCATGGCCCCCGACCTGACACTGGCGGGATTCCTGGTTGCCCAACACCGGCAGGTGGAGGACCTGTGGCTGCACTGGGATGCCAAGAACATCAGCTTTGACACGGCGCTGGGCTACCACCTCTACCATCTCCTCACCGCAGGCATCACCGCCGCAACGGAGACGGTGCGAGCCAGCTCGCACCCCGACCGCGAACGCATCCTGGGTGACATCACATCGGCCCGGCATACCGACGCCGCCGTGCAGGAGTGGCTGGGCCGGCAACGCACACGATTCCCTTCCAACCCGGCTGACGAAGGACTCAAATCGTGGGCCCACCACGCCGCGCGCCTCGGCGAGCGCGAGGCGTCCCGCCTGTTCATGACCGAGTGGGCGGCAGGTGAGCCCCGAACCGGCGACACGCTCAACACACTGCAGTTCCAGCTCGCTCAGCTCGGCTACCTCGCCGAAGCCGTGGAAGTACAGAAACAAGCCGTCGCGATCAGTGATTCGTCGTGGTCAGGAGCCAGGGTGAGCAAACTGCTCACCCTGGCTCGGCTGCAACGCCGAACCGACGACTATGCCGGCGCGCGGCAAACACTTCAGGAAGCCCAGCGCAGCCTGCCGCCCGATAAGCAGGGCTTCGACGAGGGAATATGGCGGCACTTCGTCAAGGAGTGTTTCCTCCTCGTCCCGATCGCACCCGACGACTCAACAGCGCACCGACTGCTCGCCGCCAGCGAGCAGGACCTGCACGGGATTCCTCGGCTCTGGATGGACGGAGTCCTCGACGCCGCAATCGCGGCTGCCGAACATCTCTGCGACAAGCCGGCACTCCACCGCTACCGCACTCAGCAGCAGGCCGCTGCCCGCGAACGCGATCAGGAAGTCGGGCAGCCCCGTCAGTCCACGTCAGGACCCGCACTCTCGTGAACCCCAGCATCAGCCGCACGGAGATGAGGCGTCCCATCAGGATCCGCGGCAGTGCGTCTCACCCTCATAACGATCAGTCAGTCATCCGCTCTCAGAACGACGCTGTCCATTTCACCTCGACAACAGCGTCCTCAACTCGAACGTCAAGGTCACAGGCGCGGAGCCTGCCTGGACTCAAGATAATCCAGGACCAGGTGGGCCATACCCACGCTTCTACGACGGCCATCTACATGGGCGTCTCTGACGAGTACCGGAACCAGCTCCTGGAAGCTTCGCTGAAGCGCCGGCTGGGTGCGAGGCGGTCGGCCGATGGTGGGCCGGTGGGCGCGGTCGAGGGCCGTTGTCGCGGGCACCGGGCCATCGGTCACGGGGGGCGGCGTACGGCTGCTGTGCGGCGACTGTGCGGCTCAGCCCCGACGCCACCTGAAGGGGCGGTGTCGGGGCTGAAGGCGTGGGCTCGGGGGAGGGCGGGAGGGGTCTGCGCGCGCGGAGTGCAGGAAAGGCGGGCCCGGTCATGGACCCGCCTTCCCTACGCGCAATGTCGCTCGGTTGGAACAGGCCCACTATCGACGGGCTCTGCGAGCAGGCCGGTCAGGCGAAGCGCAGGCGCAGCTCGTTGGGGCCCGTGATGCCGATGGCCGGGCGCCAAGTGAGAGGGCCTGCGACGGACGGTGCTCCCAGCCGGCTCGCGAGCACTGGCAGCGCCTCCGCCATCTCCATGCGCGCGAGCGGGGCACCGAGACAGTAGTGAAGCCCCCCGCCGAACTGAAGAACCGGGGTGCTCCGGGTGGCGGTGATGTCAAAGACGTCGCCGCGGGGAAAGGCTCGCGGATCACGCTGTACAGCCTGCACGCCGATCGTGAGCATGGTGCCCTTGGGGATCAGCTCCCCCCGGAACTCGAAGTCCTCCGGGGCGTACCGGAAAAGGGCATTGGTCGACGGGCGCCACCGCATGACCTCTTCGACCGCCTGATGTGTCAGCTCGGGGTTCTCTCCCAGCAGCTTCCACTGGTCCGGGTGCTCGGAGAAGGTGACCATGGCGTTGGCCAGCTGGAGCCGAGTGGTGTCATGGGCGGCAAACACCATGGAGGCGATGAGGTTCTGCAGCTCCTCGCGGGTGGCGGAGCCCTCCGCCTGCTGGAGCGACACCAGCGCGGAGATGAGGTCGTCACCGGGGTCGGCAGCCTTGGCGTCCATCAGGGCGTCGGCGTAGTCGTACAGGCCGGTCACCGCGGCCTCGACGCGTGCAGGGATGTCCCCACCGAGCGCGAGAGAGAAGACCAGGCCGATGTCGGAAGACCAGGTGCGGAACGTGGCGAAATCCTCTGGCGGAAGCCCGAGAAGCTCGGTCATGACGACGAGCGGAAGCTGGTCGGCGAATTCCTCGATGAAGTCGACCTCGTCGGAGGAAGCAAGTCTGTCGGCCAGCCGCTGTGACGTCTCCCGCATCAGCGGGCGCAGGTTCTCGACCATGCGTGGAACGAAAGCCTTGTTCACCAGGCCCCGCAGACGACGGTGGTCCTCGAAATCACGGCTGACGAGCCCCTTGACGAACCAGTCATAGATCGGACCGTCGAAGACACCGTTCTGTTCCATGAAGCGCACGCCGTTATGGATCAGGCTGGGATTTCGCACCAGTTCCTTCGCCTCGGAATAGCGCAATATGAGCAGGCCGAGCGGGGTCTTCGCATACCAGTGCCTCTCCTGGGCCTCGGCCACTTCCGGAGAGGTGAACCGGAATGCGGGGTCGAGGACGTCGATGAACGCGACATCCTGGTTCTCCGGCGTGGGGTCAACTTTCGCCGACATGTCCTAACCATCCTGTACAGAAAGCGAATTGCCTGCGATGAGGTGTCGTGTCTCGTTGAGCAGTTGCACCGACGTGCTGCCGTCTGCGTAGTACGCCACCGCCGACAGTGATGCTGCTGCCAGTTCCATCCGGAACAGCGACTCGGGTGGTGCGCCCAAGGCCAGCCGTACGAGTGTCCGCAGCGGGCCGACGTGCGAGACGACCAGCACGGTCTGTCCGGCGTGCTGGGCCAGGAGCCGGTCGCGGACTGCGGACACCCGTATGACCACCGACTCGAACGGCTCGCCACCCCCGGTGGGCGGGACCTTGGGGGACGTCATCCACGCGGCGAGGTCGTCGGGGTGGCGTTCGCGGACCTGGGCGAAGGTCAGCCCCTCCCAGATGCCGAAGTCCGCCTCCCGCAGCTCCGGGTCGATGTGTGTGTTCAGGCCGAGCCGGTCGGCAACCGTGCGGGCTGTTTCCCGGCAGCGGCGCAGCGGCGAGGTGACGACCGCCCGCACGTTGCCCCGGGCGGCGAGCAGGTCGGCTGTCGCGCGGGCCTGTTGCTGTCCGGCCTGCGACAGGCCCAGGTCCGTGCCGCCGCTGCCGGAGATCCGTCTCTGGGACGTCAGCAGTGTTTCGCCGTGGCGCAGCAATAAGAGCGTGGTCGGTGTGCCTGTGTCGGTGGGCCAGCCCGAGGGGGCCACCGCGGTGGCCCCCTCGGTCGTGTTCGTCGCCTGGTTCACCGGCCGGCTACTTCTCCGGTGCGGCGAAGTGGTCCCGAACGGAGTCGGTCTGCTTCGCCATCATGGTGATGATCGCCTCGACGACGTCGGGTTCGGCGTCGTCGGCGATCACGAGTTCCCGTGACCAGTCGAAGAAGCTGCGGCCCGGCTCGTTGGTGATCGGCCGGACCCGGATGGTGGCGGCGTAGCTGTCGATGCCCATGGTCGGGGCGACAGCCCGGTAGGTGGAGGAGCGGTCCACCTCGTTGCGTCCGGCGACTTCCTGCTGGACGAGTCCTTCGTTGAACACGAGGGTGAAGTCGTAGCGTGCCGGGACGCGGTCGGCTGATCCGCCTTCGGCCCAGCCGACGTTCTTCACCGCAGGCCCGGAGACGATCTTCACGACCTGCATGGGGTCCCGGACGACGGACCAGACGGCGTCAGGGGCGGCGTCGAGGACCGTCGAGTCGTACATGGTGTGTTTCCGGATGATCTCCACCGAGGTGGGCTCCTTTGTCAGTAGTCGACGCGGTCGGCCTTGGCCAGCCACGCGTCGAACGGTGCGGTCCGGTTCGGGAGGTCCAGCCGGTCGACGGCCATCGGCCACATCGACGCGGGCTTCTTCTCGAACAGGTCGTAGAACTTGCGGTCGTCGAATCCGGCCACGGCGGCGTCGTGCCGGTCGGCGCCGAACACGACGCGGTCCACGCGTGCCCACAGCGCGGCGGACAGGCACATCGGGCATGGCTCGCACGAGGTGACCAGGGTGTAGCCCTCCAGCGAGAACACGCCGAGTTGCTGGCAGGCGATGCGTATGGCGGTGACTTCGGCGTGCGCGACCGGGTCCAGGGTCGAGGTGACCCGGTTGTTGCCGGTCGCGATGATCTCGCCGTCCTTGGCGATCAGCGCGCCGAACGGGCCGCCGCCGTTGGCCACGCTGGTCGTGGCCAGCTGGATCGCCTCGTTCAGCCAGGCACGCTCGAACTCCTGGACGCCGGCCTCTTGGGTGTGCGCGGTCATGACTGCTCCTTCTCGGGATGGGAGGTGGGTGTTTCGGTGGTGGTGCCACCCTCGGGGTGCTCCGCCCTGTGCGGGCGCAGCGTCCTCTGGGGGGTGTGGTGGGCCGGGGGCGGCGTGGTCGGGTCAGTGCCGACAGCGGCCATCCCCGGCAGGGGTCGGCCCGTGGGTCAGGTGACGGCGATGTGCTCGGGCGTGACCGGGGTGTGGGTCAGGTTCAGGCCGGTCGCGTTGCGGATGGCGTTGACGATCGCAGGGGTCGCGGAGATGGTGGGCGGCTCGCCGACGCCGCGCACGCCGTAGGGGGCGTTGGGGTCGGCGCGTTCGATGATGTCGACGTTCATCGGCGGGGTGTCGAGGATGGTCGGGATCAGGTAGTCGGTGAACGACGGGTTACGGATCTTGCCGTCCTTGACCTTGATCTCTTCCATCACGGCGAGGCCGAGCCCCTGGGTGGAGCCGCCCTGGATCTGTCCGACCACGGCGTCCGGGTTGATGGCCTTGCCGACGTCCTGGGCGCAGTCGAGCTGGACGACCTTGACCAGGCCGAGGTCGGTGTCGACGTCGACCACGGCGCGGTGGGCGGCGAAGGCGTGCTGGACGTGGACGCGGGGGCTCTGCCCGGTGACGGGGTCCATCGGGTAGGTCGTCAGGTGGTGGTACTCGCGGGTCTCCTCGATCACCTCGTCACCGAGGAGGGCGGCGAGGTCGATGACGAAGCCGCTGGTGGAGGTGACCTTGCCGCCGGACAGGGCGAGGTCCGCGGGGTTCTCCCCGTAGCGCTGGGCGACCCGGTCGAAGACCACCTGGCGGACGGCTTCGCACGCGTTGCGGACGGCGCCGCCGGTCATGTACGTCTGGCGGGAGGCCGAACTCGATCCGGCGTCACCGACGTTGGTGTCGGCCGGGTGGATGGTGACCCGCTCGACACCGAGTTCACTGCGGGCGATCTGCTGCTGCACAGTGATCAGGCCCTGGCCGACCTCGGCGGCGGCGGTGTGCACCAGCGCGACCGGCTCACCGGCGATGGCCTGCAACTGCACCCGCGCGGTGGAGTAGTCGTCGACGCCTTCCGCGTACGAGACGTTCTTGATGATGACGCTGTAGCCGACGCCTCGGACGATGCCTTCACCGTGGGTGGTGTTGGACACGCCGCCCGGCAGGTTCCGCACGTCCGCCGGTGCGCTGCGGTCCTCCTGGGGCAGGGGGATCCGCTTGAGGCGCTGAAGGAGTTCGGCGACCGGGGCCGGGTAGTCGAGCACCTGCCCGGTGTGCAGGGAAGAGCCTTCTTCGACGGCGTTGATCTGGCGCAGCCGTACCGGGTCCATGCCGAGGGCCTGGGCGAGCTTGTCCATCTGCAGCTCGTAGGCGAATGCCGGCTGCACCGCGCCGAGACCGCGCATCGCTCCGCACGGAGGGTTGTTCGTGTACAGGCCCCAGCCTTCGATCTTGGCGTTGGGCACCTCGTACGGGCCGATGCCGAGCGAGGTGGCGTTGCTGACGACGACGGGGGTCTTGGAGGCGTAGGCGCCGCCGTCGAAGTACATGCGTGCCTTGACGTAGACGAGCTTGCCTTCCTTGGTGGCGCCGTGCTCGTAGTACATCTTCGCGGGGTGGCGGTGGACGTGGCCGAAGAACGACTCGAACCGGTTGTAGACCATCTTCACCGGCTTGCCGGTGTGCAGGGCCAGCATGCAGGAGTGGATCTGCATGGACAGGTCCTCGCGCCCGCCGAAGGCGCCGCCGACACCGGACATCGTGAAGCGGACCTTGTCCAGGGGCAGGCCGAGTGCGCGGGCGGTCTGCTTCTGGTCGACGTGCAGCCACTGCGTGGCCAGGAACAGGTCGACACCGCCGTCCTCGCCCGGGATGGCCAGACCGGACTCCGGGCCGAGGAACGCCTGGTCCTGCATGCCGAGGGTGTACACGTCGGACACGACGACGTCGGCGGGGGCGTCGGGGTCGCCCTTGATGATCGGCTGGTAGCGGACCACGTTGCCGTCGGGGTGCAGCCTGGGCAGCGTGGTGTCGTGCGCCGCCTGCTCAGGGTCGGTGACCGGTTCGAGTACGTCGTAGGCGACGACGATCTTCGCGAGGGCGCGTCGGGCCGTTTCGGGGTGGTCGGCGGCTACCAGGGCGACGGGCTCGCCCTGGTAGCGGACGACGTCTTCGGCGAGGACGGGGGTGTCGGACACCTTCAGCCCGTACACGTTCTCACCGGGGACGTCCTTGTGGGTGAGGACCGCGTACACGCCGGGGTGCTTGAGCGCGGGGCCGATGTCGACGGAGTTGATCCGGGCGTAGGGGTGGGGGCTGCGCAGGGTGGCGCCCCAGAGCATGTCCTCCGCCCGCAGATCGGAGGAGTAGGCATACTCGCCGCTGACCTTGAGGGTGCCGTCCGGGCGGAGCGGGCTGTCGCCGATGCCGCCGCTGATCGCCTCGTTCAGGGATTGCGGGGTGCGTGCGGGGGAGACGGGGATGGTCACGAGATGGCCTCCGCCTTGGTGACGAGGTGGTTGCCGAGCATCAGGTAGTCGATCTCGGTGGACAGGAAGCAGTTGACGGCGTCGGTGGGGCTGCACACGATCGGTTCGCCTGCGACGTTGAACGAGGTGTTGATCAGGCAGGGGACGTCGGTCAGGGCGGTGAAGCGGCGCAGCAGCGCGGCGAGCCGGGGGGTGGCGGAGTCGGTGATGGTCTGCACCCGGGAGGTGCCGTCGACATGGGTGGCCCCGGGGATGACGTCCCGGTATTCGGGTCGCACGGGGAAGACGAACGTCATGTAGGGGGAGCTGGTCTTGCGGCCCATGTCGAAGACGCGGGATGCGTCTGCTTCGAGGACTAGCGGTGCGAACGGGCGGAACGGTTCGCGGTGCTTGACCCGGGTGTTGATGATGTCCTTGATGTCGGGGAAGCTCGGGTTCGCGAGGATGCTGCGGTGCCCGAGTGCGCGGGGGCCGTGCTCGATCCTCCCCTCGTACCAGCCGATGACGACCTTCTCGGTGAGCAACTGCGCGACCTGCTCGACCACTTCGCCGTCGTCGAGGCGGCGCCAGGTGACCTGGTCGCCGGCCTCTCGCAGGGCCTGCTCGATCGCTGTGTCGTCGTATGCCGGTCCGAGGTACGGGGTCACCGCCGGCGCGGCCTGCGTGCTGCTGCGGCCGGGGCTGTCGGGGTGATGGAGCCAGGCGTGAGCCGCGGCGCCGATGGCGATGCCCGTATCGCTCGCGCCGAAGCTGACCTGCATGTCGGTGAACAGAGAGCCCTCGAACAGCGGCGTGTTGTTCAGGCAGTTCAGCGCCACCCCGCCCTCGAACAGCAGACGGCCGCAGTCCGTCCTCGCTTCGAGCGCGCGCAACTGGTGGCGGGTGACGACGGCCAGCATCTGCTGCGCTGCGGCAGCCACCCGGGCCTTGTACTCGACGGTGTCCTGGACGGGCCCGAAGTGCTGCTCGAACAGGGCGTCCAGGCTGCGCGGGTTGTCCGTGGCCAGCGGCTGCCGGAAGGTGTAGCGGCCGTCGTCGTGGAGTTCGATGAGGTGCTCGAGGAACGGGTTCGGTGTGGGCGGGGCGGCGAATCCGGCCAGCCCCATGATCTTGTACTCGTCGTTGTTCGGTACGAACCCCAGGAAGCGGGTGATCGCCGCGAACAGCAGACCGATCGAGTACTCCGCGCCGATGACCGACTCGTCGAACACCTTGATCCGGCCGTCACGGATCTCACCGGTCAGTGACGAGTACCGTTCGGCGCGGCCGTCGCTGATCAGGAACGCCGCATCGTGCATGCCCGCCAGGTAGTAGCCGGTCATCGCGTGGGCCAGGTGATGCGGAACGAACACCACCTTGTCCGGGTCGGGTGTGAACCCGGTGCGCGCGGCGAAGTCCGCGAGGATCGCGTCGTGGCTGACGGCCCCGGTGTACAAGGCGCCGATACCGCTGACGAGGTCCCGCTTCGCCGAGGGCGGCATCGGGGCCGCCGTGATGTCGGACAGTATCCCGTCGAAGACAGCGGAGGAGAAGTCCCACGGGATGGCGATCAGGTCGACGTCGGAGAGCTTGATCCCCGCCTCGGCAAGACACCACGCGATGGCGCCTGCGGGGAAGTCGGTGGTCTTCTTCTCCCGGTTCAGGCGTTCCTCTTCCACGGCGGCGACCAGCTCGCCGTCGACGAGCAGCGCCGCGCCCGCGTCATGGCCGAGGAGGTAGTGCCGTTCGGTGCCGACCGCACCGAAGCGATCGGCGAAGATCCGGGAGACGCTGCTGAAACCGTTGCACCCCAGAACAATCATGGTCAGTTTCCCTTCTGCCCGGGGCTACTTGCCGGTGACCAGGTCGCGGACGGTTTCTCCGGCTGAGGGCGCCTGGCACAGGCCCTGACCGGAGAACCCCGCCGCATACACGAACGGGCGGGCGGGATGCCGGCCGATGAACGCCGTACCGTTCGGGCTGCCGTCGAACGATCCGCTCCACCCCCGGTGCACACGGATACCGTCGAGCGCCGGATAGGTGGTGCTGAGCTGCTGCGACAGCCGCTGCAGCCACGCCTGACGGGACTCGTCCGCGCGGGGCCGGCCCATGCCGATCAGGATGCGGTCCTTCCAGGACCTGATGCGCAGACCCGACGCGGCATGCAGGGTCATCGGCAGCCTGCCCGGATGCGTGGCGGGCGGGTCGGTCAGCAGCAGCTCGATCGGGTACGAGTGGAGGGGCAGGTCGACGTCGGCCATGGAAGCGACCTGCTTCGCCCACGGCCCGGCCGCGCAGACGATCGTGTCGGCGGCGATGCTGCCCAGGGCGGTGTGCACCCGCCCGTCGGGGTCGATACCGGTGACCGGTGCCTCCGTGCACAGCACTGCACCGGCCTCCAGGGCGGCGGCAGCGTAGCCACGCACGATCGCGGCCGGATCGCAGGCGTACGCCTGCGGCGACCACGCGGCGGCGAGGATGCTCCGCTCGCCGAGCAGCGGGTTCAGCTGCACCGCCTCGGCTGCGCTGATCAGCTCGACCTCCACCCCTGCCGCATGCTGCGCAGGCTGGGTGCGGTGGAACTCCTCCACCTGGTCCTCTTCCGTGAACAGGACCAGGAAGCCGACACGCTCCAGGCCGAGAGGGGTTCCGGTCCGCTCGGCGAACGACTGGTACGCGGCCATGCTGCGCACGGCCAGGCCACCGGTGTGCGGATCGCCGGGGAAGTAGGTGCGCAGCACGCCCGCCGTCGCTGACGACGCCCCGGAACCGAGCGTGCCGCGCTCCAGCAGGACCGTGCCGACACCGGCCTCGGCGAGATGGCAGGCGATCGACGTGCCGACGACGCCCCCGCCGATCACGACGACGTCCGTACGCTCAGGCAGAACGCTCACGACCGGCCGCCCGTGGTGGTGGGCTGCTGCTGGCGCAGATGGTCTCCGGCGTCCCACGGGAACAGGTGCAGGTTCCATCCGCCCAGGCAGTTGATGTAGAGCGCCATCTGGCCGACGACCGCGTGGAAGTCGTCACGGTCGAGCCGGTCGAGGCAGTCGAGGAACCGCTGCGTGAACGCCCACAGCTTCTCCAGCCCGCAGTAGCCGAGGAACTCCGCCGGGATACCGACCAGCAGCCGGGCCATCTGCCGCAGCGACTCGGTCGGCATACCGGTGTGCACGGCGCGGACCAGGCCCCCATAGGAGGCGTAGCCGAGCGGGCGGGTCTCGCCGTTGACGAACAGCAGCGTGGGCAGAACCGTCTCAAGGGTTCCGGCGCCGGACGGAATCAGGCCTCGGTGCATGTCGCCCAGCTCAGCCGGTTCGGCAAGCCAGATCCGCTCCGTCTCGGCGTGGACGTCGGCGATCAGCTGCCTGGCGTCCGCATCGGTGGCCGCCAGCTGCGGGATGCGGTGGCCGCCCGGCTCGCCCGCCCTGCGGACCTCCGCCAGGATCGGCTTCTTCGTGGAGTACACCGCATCCCACACGGCGCGCCCGGCCTCGTTCAGGGCGGGAAGGTCTTCATCGCGGATCTGCCCCACGGGGGAGGCCAGCATCGGCTCGGTCAGCGTGCCGTACTTGATGCCCAGGTGCTGGAGCGCGGAACAGAACACGGTGCCGTCGGGGGCCTCGCGCCGGTCGATGCGCGTGGACCCGTGCAGGTGCAGCAGCGAGGGTATCGGCGCCGCGTGGTACAGGTGATAGCCCGCGACCAGCGCGTGCCCTTGAAGGCTCTGGTAGGGCAGCGACTCCCACAGGGCGTCGGCCAGCACGGTGTTGCGGTCGTCGAGTTCCGCGGTGACGGTGATGTCCAGGTCGGGCCAGGCGATCTCGATACGACGACCGGTCAGCGACTTGCTCAAGGCTCTTCTCCCTCGTTTGGCAAAACGTCACGGGAATCGAGCGCAGTGGTCCGCCGACAGTGGTCCAAATCGGTGGCAGCTCTCACGCCGGTACGGCCCGCGATTGTGTCGCGTCCGATGCCGGGCGCTCGCCTCCAGCGGCGCCCGAAGGGCATGGCTGGAGGCGGCACACGGCACCGATCCCCCTGGTTGGCTGCAACCTGCCTTGCTTCGTTGCAGCCTGTACGAGGAGTACACAGCCAACCCGGTACAGTCAGCCAGGAAAGGAAGGCATGAAAGCCCCCGCAGGCTACGGCCGTCTCTTCATAGATTCCTACAAGATCCAGTTGGGTTCGCGGCGCTAGGAAACTCCCAAAACCCCAGTCACATGTGGAGACCCGTCGGACGCGAAGAGGCGCTGCCGCGGGCTGAACGTTCTCCAGCCCCGAAACCCGTTGCATCCTTGGTGGCGCTGGACGCCCTGTGCCCAGGCCGAGAGGCCCCCGATGGGTCCACACAGCCCTGCCGGCCACACGGGAACCCGGAGAACCAGGCGACTCATTCGAGTCTCCCGCCAATGAGATCGAGCCACTTTCGCCACTTCTGCGTAGAACCGTTGCGCGATTGCCGTCCGTCCAGGACCGACGGACTGGAGAATCGCGGACGAGACGAGGTCCGGGCTGTCTGCAGAGGCGTGGGTTGACGTAGGGGGACGGATGAAGCAGTTGGTGGAACTGCCGGTCGACGTCAAGGACGGGCAGCAGCAGACCGTTCAGGTCGAGATCGAACAGTTTGCGGACGGTCTGGCCGACGTGTCGCGCTCCGGGAGGCTGGCGGCGCGTGCCGCGCGATCGCTCGGAGACATGCTGGCCGGCATCAGGCCGGTGGCCGCAAGTTTCGTCGAGGGTTTCACCGGCATGGAGCACTCGCCGGACGAGATCGGTCTCGAGTTCGGGCTGTCGCTGACCGCGCAGGCCGATGTCGTGGTGTCGACCACTGCGGCGGCGGCCAACTTCAAGGTCACGCTCACCTGGAAGAAGCCCGCAGCGGATGGCCCTGCCCCCGAGCCGTCCAGCGGGGAACAATGACGGTGGCGGCCGAGGCCGGCAGCACGTTCTTCCCGGACACAGCCATACTGCGGATATTCGCGTCCCCGCCGGAGCCGGACGTCACGATCGGCCCGCTGGGCGTGGGTTTCCTGGTCGACGACCGCCACGCGATCACCTGCGCGCATGTCGTTGTCGCGGCCCTCGGTCCGGTGCAGGAGAGCGGGCCGGGAGAGGATGCGCGCCTGCACGTGGATCTGCCACTGCTGTCCGGGCCCGGCGGTCCGGCGGCGACGGTCACGGCGAGCGTCGTGCTGTGGGGCCTCTCCCGGGCCGAGGGCAACTTGGATGTCGCGGTGTTGCGGCTGGACAGTGCCGTGCCCGGTACCGGGCCGGCACGGCTCGTCGACGTCGAGCCGGAGGCGATGCGCGGACACGCCACCCAGGTCGTCGGTTTCCCCGAAGGCCGTGGGCAGGGCGTCTGGCACGAGGGTGTCCTGCGCGGACGCCAGGCCGACGGCCAGATCCAGGTCGATCGGGTCGGAACCGGCTATCGCGTCTCCCGGGGCTTCAGCGGCAGCCCCGTATGGGACCAGGATCTCGGCGCCGTGATCGGGATGATGGCCAAGGCCGACCTGGGCGAACCGGCGGCCGGCTTCATGATTCCCGTCGGTCAACTGGTCGAGTCCTGGCCCCCGTTGGCGACCCTGGCACATCCCCCCTCGCCGTTCCGCAGCCTCGAACCGTTCGAAGAGGCGCACGCCGCGGCGTTCTTCGGCCGGGACGCCGACAACGACCGGCTCGCACAGGTCGTGGCGGAACAGCGGTGGACCACACTGGTGGGCCCCTCCGGCTGCGGCAAGTCCTCGCTCGCGATGGCGGGAGTGGCACCACTGCGCCGCGACGCGGGGGACACCGTGGCGATCCTTCGCCCCGCCCACCACGCCACCGCCTTCAGGGGCCTGGCCGCCGTACTGCTGGACCTGCTGGAGCCCGACTGCGCCGAGGCGGACAAGTTCGCGCGGATCTCCGCGGTGGCGGACGAAATCGCCCGCCACGGGATCCGCGAGGTCGCCGCACGCATCCTGCACGTGCAGCACGCCAGCCGGCTGCTCATCGTCATCGACCAGTTCGAGGAACTCCTCGACGAGGAAGTCTTCGTCCCCGGCGACATCGACGCCCTGGCCGACGCCCTCGGCCCAAGATCACCGCAGACGGTCTCCGTGCTGGCCGTCCTGCGCACGGACTTCCTCGGCCCCGTCCTGGCCCATCCCCGCCTCGGCCTGCTCGCCAAGAGGCGGATCGAGGCTCTCGAACCGATGCGCGAGGAGCAGCTGCGGGACATCGTCACCAGGCCCATCGACGACATACCGGCCATCGGCTACGAGGACGCGCTCGTCAACCGGATCCTGGCCGACGCCGGCAACGCGCCGGGCATCCTGCCCCTGCTCAGCTTCACCCTCGCCCAGCTGTGGGACCACCAGCGCGGCGGGCGTCTCACCCACGACGCCTACGACGCACTCGGCGGAGTCAGCGGTGCCCTGGGCGGGCACGCCAACAGGATCTGGAAGCAGTACGTCGGCGACGAGGACGAGGAACAGGCGGAGAAACTGCTGACCCGGCTCGTGCGCACACCCATCGGGACGGAGACGCCCATCCGGCGCCTCGCCACGCGGGCCGAGCTGAGCGACCGTGAGTGGCAGATCGCCCAGCGCCTGGCCGGCGCCCGGCTCCTGGTCCCCAACCGGGGCCGGGTCCACGAGGATTCAGGGTCCGAGGGCGGCGAGCCGACCGACGTGGAGACCGTCGAACTCGCCCACGAAGCGCTCATCTCCAGCTGGGACAGGCTCAGTGCCCGGGTCAAGGCGGACCGCGTCTTCCTGGACTGGCGCGAGAACCTCCAACTGGACACGGACCGATGGGACAAGGCCGGAAGGCCCAGGGATCTCCTGCCGACCGCCACCGCGCTCGACGCCGCGCATCGGTGGCTTCCGGAACGCACCGGCGAGCTGGGGGATGCGCAGCGGGACTACCTCCGGCAGGGGCGTGCCCACCGCCGGTACCTCACGCGCCGTCGCCGCACGGTGATGGCCCTGTTCGGCGTTCTGCTGCTCGTCGTCAGCGCCACTGCCGTCGTCGCCTTCGACCAACGGCAGACCGTCGTCCACCAGCGCGACCGGGCCACCTCCGCGCAGGTCGGGGGCCTGGCACAGTCCCTGGGCAGCACCGATCCGCAGCTCGCCCGGCGGCTGGCCGTCGCGGCTGCCCGTCTCGGTGACACTCCTGAGGCATGGTCGGCGCTCCTCGCCGTGCGCTACCAGCCCGAGAAACGGACCGTCAGACTGCCCGGGTTCGACGTCACGACCTCCGACCTCGACAGCAACGGCCGCATCCTCGTCGCCGGGGGCGAGACGCATGTCGGCACCTGGGACGTGGACACCGGCAGGCAGCTCGGCTCGTACCGGACCGCCGCGAGGGTACGAAACGCGCGCCTGTCCCCCGACGGCACGACCGTGGCGGTAAGCACCGAAGACGACCGCACCATCGTATTGGAGGCCCGCGGACTCCACCCGCGCGGCCATGCCTACTGGACCGGACCCTCCCTCTTCTCCCTCAGTCCGAAGGGCACCTTCCTGGTGGCCACCGGACGGGCCGGCGACGGAAAGAACCTCGCCACGGTCTGGAACACCCACACCGGGAAGATTCTGATCCAGCGCACGCGCAGCAGCCTGCTCCGACCCTCCTTCTCCGCGAACGAACGACTGCTGTCGTTGACGGGAACCTTGGACAACAGCCTCACCTGGGTCGACCTGCGGACCGGGAAGGACCTCCACGCGCCGAAGCTCGACATCAAGTCCCAGGACCACCCCGGCGCAATGGTGTTCAGCCGCGACGGCGACCGCGTCGCCATGCTGACCGACCGCGGCCTGTACTTTGCCGCGCTGAACGGCAACCGCGTCGACTACGAAGACGTCAGGAAGGTGCCGCGGCCCTTGACGTTCACGGTCTTCGACGACGCCGTGCATTTCAGCCACGACGGAAAGTTCGTCTCCGTCGGTTTCGCCCTGTGGGACGGGGCGGTGCCCGACGACCCCGTTTTCACCTACCCGACGGTCTCCAGCGACTGCGCGCCCAACACGTTCCGGTTCTCCTCCGACGACTCCGAACTGCGGTGCGTCAGCGGCGATGGGACGTTCCGTTCCCTTGACATCTCCCGTCTCACCTCGCACGGCAAGCAGACCTCGGTCGTGGTCCCGACGGCGGTGGCCAGCCAGAACGGGTCGACCATCGCGGTCACCGGATCCGGCGACGGCAAAGTACAGATCTGGTCCACCGAGCCTCTGTCCAAGCGGATGGAGCTCACGATCCCGAACGCAGACCACGTTCTGCTCAGCCCGGACGGCCGGCTGCTGGCGGTTCGGAGTCGTCCGAACGAGGCCCAGATCTGGGACCTGGACAAGCGTGTCCGGCTCGGCACCCTGCCCGGCGAACTGAGCGGCATCACAAAAAAGGTCGCCTTCTCACCGGACGGCAGGACATACGTCACCTATGACCGGGTCAAGAACATCGGGCCGAAAGGCGTCGTCAACTCCCTGAGGTTCTATGACCTGAGGACGATGAAGCTGATCCGGAAGGAGACCTTCACCCTCAAAGTCTCCCTAATCGACTTCTCCACGACGGTGACCTTCCGACCGGATGGCAAAGCCGTGATCGTCAGCCCGCTCCTGGGTACGGTGGCGGTCCCCTCCGGCCGGGTCCTCGTCCACGGCACCGCGGAGCTGCACCTCGACGGCTTCAGCCCCGACGGAGCGACGGCCTACAGGAACCCGGACAGCGACGAGGGCAGCCTGACCTTCCTCGACCCGCGGACCCTCCGCCCCCAAGGGGAGGCCCTGGACGTCGGTGGTCTCGCCGCGGCCTTGATCCCTACGGCCCACTCCCCGAACGGCCGCCTCATCGCCGCCGTCTACGACGACACGACGATCACGAACCAGGTCGCCAAGGCCAACGCGATCAAGATCTGGGACCTGCGGACACGCCGGCAGCTCGGCCCGGCCCTCACCGGCTCCACCGACGACATCGAGCTGACAACCTTCACTCGCGACGACTCCACCCTCGTCACCCTGGACGAACAAGGCGAATTGCGGGCCTACACGGTCTCGCCCGCCCGGCTCGTCCATGAGCTGTGCGCCACGTCGGGCGGCCTGACCGAGAAGGAGTGGCAGACCCACATCCCCGACGTCCCCTACCGCAAGACCTGCTGATCACGGCAGCGTCACCGTCTTGGGCGGTGGCGTCGTCTGTGGCTGGTACACGGCGCTCTCCAGCGCGGCTCACGCAGATGCCAACTGTCGTCGGTCAAGGGCTCCTCGGCTTCCTTCCGGAGCAGGGAATCTCCATCACTTGGTCCGCAAGGCTTCCCTGACAGTTCATCCGGTGCCGGGCTGAACGTTTCTGCGACGTATCTACTCACCGGTCGGTCGTAAAGAGTTGGTCAAGTGACCCCTTACTTCCCGCCGGCCAGTGCTCCTAGGGTCCCTGGTGACCAGTCGGCGGTACCCAACAGGTCATCGTTCGCCCTTCTTTGATGAAGGAGTACCCGTGGAACGTCGTAACTTCCTGCGCGGTGCAGTGGTCGGCACCTCGGCCGCCGTCTTCGGTGGCACCCTCATGCACGGCGCCGCCTACGCGGCCCCGGCCCAGAACGGCGTCAGCCCCTACGGTGGCCTGCTGGCCGCCGACGCCAACGGGATCATGCTGCCCAGCGGATTCACCAGCAGAGTCATCGCCCGCTCCAGCCAGGCAGTCCCCGGCACCTCCTACACCTGGCACAACGCCCCCGACGGCGGCGCCTGCTTCGCCGACGGGGCGGGCTGGATCTACGTCTCCAACTCCGAGATCGGAACCGGCGGCGGCGCGGGAGCCGTCACGTTCAACTCCTCGGGTGCCATCACGGGCGCCTACCGCATCCTGTCCAACACCCGGAACAACTGCGCGGGCGGCGCCACCCCGTGGAACACCTGGCTCTCCTGTGAGGAGGTCAGCCGCGGCTACGTCTACGAGACCGACCCGTGGGGCGGGCAGGCCGCCGTCCGCCGTGACGCGATGGGCCGCTTCAAGCACGAGGCTGCCGCAGCCGACCCGGTACGCAAGGTGATCTACCTGACCGAGGACGAGCCGGACGGCTGCTTCTACCGGTTCGTCCCCACCACCTGGGGCGTCCTGTCCTCCGGCACCCTCCAGGCACTGGTAGCCGGCACAGGCACCTCCGGCTCCTTCACCTGGACGAACGTGCCCGACCCGGACGGTTCGCCCACCTCCACCCGCGACCAGGTCGCCGGCGCCAAGCTCTTCAACGGCGGCGAGGGCTGTCACTACGCCAGCGACACCGTCTGGTTCACCACCAAGGGCGACAACCGCGTCTGGCAGCTCAACCTGCTCAACAGCACCTACGAGCTCGCCTACGACGACAGCCTGGTCACCAACGGCACCGCACCGCTGACCGGCGTCGACAACGTCACCGGCAGTTCCTCGGGCGACCTGTTCGTCGCCGAGGACGGCGGAAACATGGAAATCTGCATCATCACCCCCGACGACATCGTCGCCCCCTTCCTTCGGATCACTGGCCAGTCCAGCTCGGAAATCACCGGCCCGGCCTTCTCCCCGGACGGCACGCGACTGTACTTCTCCAGCCAGCGCGGCACCTCCGGCAGCTCCTCCGGCGGTATCACCTACGAGGTCACCGGACCGTTCCGTACCACCGCCTGATCGCAGTCCCGGCGCGGGAACAGGGCCTTTTGGCAGCTCGGTCGGCGTCAGCCGACTCGTGTACCAGGAGGCCCTGTTGTCGGTCTCGTTCGTCTGACGGTACGTCTCTCACCCCGCGGTGGCCGCGGCCTCCGCCAACGGGCGAGGGGGTTCGGGGGCCGTGCGTGCGATGCGGAGCCGGCGGCTCAGACGCAGGATCACCCACGCGTACAGCAGCATCACGATCGCATCGGCCGCCGGCAGCACCCAGGAGGCATCCGCCCGGGTGGAGGTATCGCTGAGCCCGTCCACGAAGGCGGCCTGGAAGAGCGAGAAGAAGAGGTTGTTGACCACATGGAAGGCGATGGCCGCCTCCAGGCCACCGGTCCGGAGCACCAGTACGCCGAGGACGACGCCGAACACGACCAGGTCGGCGAAGCCCCACGGCGTGCCCAGCCCGTGGGCCAGGGCGAACAGCACAGCTCCCACGGCGATGCCGACCCAGGGGGTGCGCAGGTAGCAGCCGAAGACCTGTAGGAACCAGCCACGGAAGACGTACTCCTCGGCGGCGGCCTGGAGCGGTACCAGCAGGACGATCACCGCGCCGGCGGTCAGGAAGGTCGGCCAGCCCGCCCAGGTGGGCGGCGTCGACTCGGATGCTGCGGCCCCTGATGTGACGGCGAAGAGGGCCAGCAGGCCGCACAGGAACAGCACCGCCGCCGCGGCCACGGCCAGGCAGACCAGCAGCCAACGCCAGCGTAGCCGTCCGGCCACCGAGCACAGGGTGCCGGCCGCTCGGCATTGCATCCAGCGCGCGGCAAGCAGCACCGCCGGGAGCATGAGCGCGAGCGTGAGCAGCAGCGCAGCGTAGTCCCACAGGGGGTCGGCGAACAGCAGGTCGCTGTCCGTGCTCTGCTCGACCCCGGCCATCGCGCCCGCCACGCTCAGTACGATCACCAAGGGGAGCAAGGACAGCCACCAGCCGGCCATGGCGGTCAGGGTGGCCACCAGCGGACGCCACCAGCGGTGCTGCTCGCTCAGCGCCAGCCGGTGATACGGCGTTCCGGCCGGCACGGCGATCACGTGCGACTTCGATGGGAGTGCCTGGCGGCCGTCACGGGGTATCCAGCCCGCGGGTGCATGGGGGTTGGTGCTCATGGGTTTCACCTCGATCTTTACGGGGGTGGCTGGGGCTTCGTCGATTGGCGAGGACCCACGGCCAGAAGACCCGACCGGAAGATGTCCGTCACGCCCCAAAAATTCGTGACTTGACGAGATGGCAGGCCTTGACGGTGACGGCCACTGAGGCACCTGGATGAGCAGGGTGGCGTCTCTTCGCAACGGGAATGCCACCGAGCGTGACAATCCTGGCGAAGAAGTGCGGCGCCTGAATTACGAAGGGGAATATCACCGACCGGGGGCTAGTGGGCGAACTCAATTCGATTACTTGCAGTATTCACTGCACTACCCTTCGCGTTCCCTCGGTCGTCCGGGCCGGTATGTCCATCGGTCGGTCCAGGTGTGTGCTGCCGCGGTCTGGGACGACCATGGATGAAGGCAGAACGCCCGCCCGTACGGCACGAGCCAAGGCGCCGACCGGCAAGGAACATGCGACATGGACACGACGGACTCCTCCCGAGCAGGCGACAGCCGGTCAGCGGCGGGTCCCGTATCGCCGCCCAGTGGCCTGCTCGACCTGCTCAGCGTCGCCGCGGTGGTGCTGAATGCGCAGGGCCAGGTGGTCTTCTGGAGCTCGAAGGCCGAGGAGCTGTTCGGCTACACCGCAGCGGAGGCGCTGGGCCAGTACGCGGCTCCGCTGACGATCCACGAGGAGCACCAGGACGAGGTGATCAAGCTGTTCGCCGAGGTCATGGAATCCGGCACCGACTGGGCCGGGGCCTTCCCGATCCGGCACAAGGACGGCAGCTCCCGGCTGGTGGAGTTTCGCAACATGCGGTTGCTGGACGACCTCGGTGAGGTCTACGTCCTGGGCCTTGCCGCGGACCAGGCGACTGTGGAGCGGGTCGAGCGAGATGCAGCACTGGCCGTGCGTCTGGTGTCCCAGTCCCCGGTCGGGCTGGCCATTCTTGATTCGGACCTGCGGTACCTGGCCGTGAATCCTGCTCTCGAACGCATTACCGGTCAGTCCGCCGTCGAGCGTCTCGGCCGGTCGGTCGGCGAGATCCTGACCTTCCTGGACACGGACCCCGAGGCACGCCTGCGCCGTGTCCTGGAGACGGGCGAGTCGGTCGTGGACCGGGACATCGTCTGTCGTCCGCCCGGCGACCCCGACCATGAGCATGCCTGGTCCGTCTCGTACTACCGGCTGGAGGACTCGAGCGGGCGGGTGCTGGGCCTGGCCTACTCCGTCATCGACGTCACTGAACGTCATCGAGCTGCCACCGAAGCCGCGCAGGCCCGGAATCGGCTGGCCCTGATCGCCAGGGCCTCTGCCTGTGTGGGTACCACCCTCGATCTGGATGCGACGGCGCGCGAGCTTGCCGATCTGGTTGTGCCGGTTCTGGCTGATGTGGCCGCCGTGGACGTGCTCGATGACGCCCTGCACGGCCGGACCATGCCGCATACAGGCCCTGTACGATTCCGCGCCCTTGCCGTCCACGCAGACCACCCCACAGAGGCGGTCAGCGCGGCCGATCCCCCCGGGGGGCTCGCCGACTACGACGACGACCGCCTGATCTCCCACTGCGTGCGCACCCGCCGGCCAGTTCTCGTGCCCCACACCTCTCTTCGGGATCTGGGGCGCATCGCGCGCCATGACGAGGCCGCCTCTCTCCTCGCGGCGGCAGGCGTGCACTCCTACCTGGCCGTACCGCTTGTGGCCCGAGGCGAAGTCCTCGGCGTCCTCGACCTCAAACGCACCCGGAACCCCGCACGCTTCGATGACGACGACGCATTCCTCGCCTGCGAGTTGGCCGCCCGAGCCGCGGTCTGTATCGACAACGCCCGCGGATACCAGACGCAGCGCCATGCGGCCCTCACCCTCCAACGAAGCCTGCTTCCCGGGCCCCCATCGCGTCTGCCGGGCCTGGAGGTCGCCTGCCGCTATCAGCCCGCCGGCGCCATGAGCGAGATCGGCGGCGACTGGTACGACGCCATACCTCTCCAGGGAGACAAGACCGCCTTGGTCGTCGGGGACGTCATGGGCAGCGGCATCAATGCCGCCGCCACCATGGGGCAACTCCGCACTGCCACCCGCGCCTTCGCCGAACTCGACCTGGCCCCCGCCGAGGTCCTGCGTCACCTCGATCATCTGACCGAGGGCATCGAGCAGACCATCACCACCTGTATCTACTGCGTCTACGACCCTCACCAGGGCCAGTGCCAGATCTGCCTCGCCGGCCACCTACCTCCAGCCCTGATGCGTGCCGGGCAAGTGGCGCAACTGCTCGACCTGCCCACCGGAGCACCGCTGGGTGTGGGCGGTGTCCCCTTCGAGGCCACCACCTTCGCCTTGCACCCCGGCGACGAGCTCGCCCTCTACACCGATGGCCTGGTCGAAACCCGAAACGCACCCATCGACGCCCGCCTGGACACCCTCCTGGACGCCCTGACCGCGACACGTGGCCACGATCCGGAACGCACCTGCGACCGCATCCTGGAGATTCTGCGGCCGCCCGGCGGTGAGGACGACGTAGCTCTGCTCATCGCCAGAGCCCGGTGACGGCGCCGGACGGGAGGGGCGTGAACATCCCCCCGCAACGGAAAGGGGAAGGCCCCCGCGCCAACGGTGCTCCGGGGGCGTTGCCGACGTGTCAGCTCCAGATCAAGCCGCCGTCCCGAACCTTCCCGTAGGCCTTCGGGTCACCGGCGGACAGGGCGTCCATGTGGTCGGCCGTCTCGTTGAGGAACGCGGCCAGGGAAGGGTATTTGCCCTCGTCCGTGGACGACGCATGGCCCCAGCTGCCGATCTCGCCGGTACGTGCGTCGAGGAAGTGACCGAAGAAGTAGTCGGATGTGCCTGCGGCGATCGGGATCCATTCCCGGTGCCATGACGCGTATTCGGGATCCGGGGACGGATCTGCCTCCTCCAGGCCCCATCGGAAGGAGTGCCAGCGTTCGATGACGTGTATCCCGAGGAAGTCGTGTCCGTTGACGTAGAACTCGTCCAGGCCGTACTCGTCGCCGGGGGCGTCGAGGCCGGACAGCAGGAGGAGTGTCCGCAGCTCGGGCGGGAGGGCGACGCCCATGCGTTCCTGGGCGTCGTTGATCATCCGTGCCGGGGTGGGCGGGTACAGGGTGGCTGCGGTTCTTGGGGCGTGCTCCTCCAGCCACCCGGTGATGCGCTTCCAGGCGTGTTCGACGTCGGCTACGGGCGTGAAGTCACTGAGCACCGGTCTCTCCTTCGTTCAAGGTGTCGCACCGTTCAGGAGTGTTCCAGTAGGCACTGACAGCGCCGGGGTCAGGTGAAGCGCCGGCTCGGGGTGTGGGGGGCTCTCTGTGAACAGGGTCGGGGGTCCCTCGACTTGCCGGTCGGCTCCGCCTCGGGCGCCGAGGGGCGTTGTCAGTGGGTCCGGTTACGGTGACGGACATCTGATCAAGCTATCGATCCCGCCTGGGGTCGGCGGAGGAGGGGCTGTGCCGCGCAGGGAGTTGGCCGGGGAGGGCTCGGCGAACGGGGAGGCCGAGGGGATGGCTCCCGTGGCCGTGGGGCAGCCGGCGGTGGAGGGCGGGCCGGTCGCGTCGCCCGACGAGGAGACGTTCCGGATGCCGGCCGCTTGGCGGCGGCTGGTGTATCCGCGGCGGAGCGGGATCGAGCGGAGCGTCGCCGATCTGCACCCCGAGGCCGAGCAGCGAACGGCGTTCCGGCGCCACGAGGAGGCGGACTGGCTCGAGGCGATGCTCACCGCCCCGAAGAGCGACCCGCGGATCGTCGAGGCCACCGGGCCCACATGAGCGGCCGTCACAACCCACTGGGCGCCGCGGTTCTGGCGTCGCTGACGTTCCACTGGCAGTACCCGGACGGCATCTTCGTCGACGCCTGGGTCCACGCGCACGGCCTGGCGTTCGCCGTGCAGGCGGTGGTGGAGCACTACAGGGCGGATCCGACCCGTGGGGGTTCGCCCTTGCGGCGGCCGCAGCAGGCGGACTCCCCACTCGGTGAGCTCGTGTTCGAAGGTGCGGCCGTAGCGGTGCCGGTCGGCGATGAGGGTCTGTCCCGGGCGGGAGGCTACGAGGTCGGGCTCGGCGTGGAGCATGTCGAGCAGGGTCTGCCGTTCGTCGGCCTTCGCGCCGGTGAGCGTGAAGGCGACGGGCAGGCCGTGCAGAGTGCACACCAGGTGCAGGCGCAGGCCCCAGAAGTACCGGGAGTGGCTGGCGCAGTAGCCGTACTCGGCCCAGCCGGCCAGGTCGGATCGCTTTGCGGTCTCGCGGGAGCGGCCGCATTCCACCGGGGTGGAGTCGACGACCCACACGGTGTCGGTCCACAGCGAGGTGTCTGTTGCGAGGAGGCGGTTGACCTGGGCGATCAGGTCGGTGGCCTTGCGCAGGTGCCGGTTGTAGCCGGACTGTCCGGGCAGGTAGGGGAACAGGTGCCGCAGGTGGGCCTGGGCGTGGCGGATCCAGCGGCGTTCGGAGGTGAAGCCGAGCAGGGCCTGCATCACCGCGAGGGTGACCAGCTCGGCATCCGTGAGCCGGGGCGGGATCCCGACGACGGGGCGCCACGGCGCCAGGTGCGGCGATTCCTTCAGCAGGTCGTCGGTCTTCACGTAGAGCGCGGTCGCGAGGGAGTCCAGGTCTGGCGTCACAACCGATCTTTGGACTCCCTCGCTTCATGTCATGCGCGCCAAAGCCGGTAGCGGTGCGGGGCGTTGCCCCGGGCGCCGGAGCGTTGGCCGGGACGGCCACCACAGATCTGTTCGAGATGCGTGGGCGCAGCGGCATCAGCCTGGCGGGTGATGGCCGCCGTGCACATCACCAGGGCACTACGCCGGCGTCGTCGAAGAACTGTCCGGTGGGGCCGTCGTCGGGCAGGGTCGCGAGTTTGATGGCGATCGCCGCGCCCTGTTCGGGGGTGCGCACGCCGCGGAAGCCGTTGAGGTCGGTGGCGACGTAGCCGGGGCAGCCGATGTTGATCAGGATGTTCGTGCCGCTCAGCTCCCGGGCGTATTGGAGGGTGACGGCGTTCAGAAACGTCTTCGACGGCGCGTACGCCACGGCCACCGGACCTGCCGTCTGCTCGGCGGCGGGTCCTGACTGTCGGGTGAGGGAGCCGACGCTGCTGGAGATGTTCACGATCCGTGGTGCGGCGGAGCGGCGCAGCAGCGGCAGCATCGCGTTGGTGACGCGGATGACGCCGATCACGTTGGTGTCCACGACCGTGTGGATGGTGGCGGGGTCGATCCGGGTGGGCTCCTGTGGCATGTCACCTGCGATGGCGGCGTTGTTGACGAGCACGTCGAGGCGTCCGGCCTGTTCGTCGATCAGTCGTGCGGCGGCGGTCGCGCTCGCGTCGTCGGTCACGTCCAGCGGTACGGCGAACGCGTCGATACCGGCGGCGCGCAGTTTCTCCACCGCGGCGCTTCGGCGCTGGTCGTCGCGGGCGCCGACGCCGACGCTCCAGCCGAGGGTGCCCAGGCCTGCGGCGATCTCGTAGCCGATTCCCTTGTTCGCGCCGGTGACCAGCGCGATCGTCCGTTCAGTCATAGGGACGATGCTGCCTTCGAGCCTCGGCCGGGGTCCAAGACCGATCGGGTGCGCAGCGATACCGTCAGGGTATTGATCCGGGATAGCGTGGCCGGATGGAGACCCGGGAACTGCGGTATTTCGTCGCTGTTGCTGAAGAGCTGCACTTCGGGCGTGCCGCGCAGCGGCTCGGGATCGCGCAGCCACCGTTGTCACGGGCGATCCAGCGGCTCGAACGCCGGCTCGGGGCAGTGCTGTTGGATCGGACCAGTCGCACTGTCACGCTGACCGAGGCCGGCTCGGTGCTGTTGGTCCAGGGCCGGGCGGCTCTCGACGCGGTCGAGGCCGCCGAGCGTCGGACCCGCCGCGCCGCCCTTTCCGTGACCGGCCGCCCCGACCTGGTTCTGGTCACGAAGGCCAGCGCGTCCAGGGAACTGCTGGCGAGACTGCTCGACGCGTACGCCGCCGAACCCGGCGCGGTCCCCGTCGACGTCATCCTGTGCGGTCCGGCCGAGCAGGAACGACTCCTGCGCGAGGGCCGGGCCGACGTGGCGCTGCTGCACCGGCCGTTCGACTCGACGGCCGGATTCCACACCGAAGAGCTCAGCACGGAGAGTCAGGTTGTGGTCCTGCCGGCCGGGCATCCGCTCACCGCCCGGGCCCATGTGCACATGGCCGACATCACCGGGCTGCCGGGCCTGCCCCTCCCACGCTGGCCCGACCCCGACGGCACCTACCCGCCCGGACCCGGCCCGCAGGTCCGCGACCATGCGCAGTTGTTGCAGCTCGTCGCGCTCGGCCGTGCCTGTGCGGTCTCACCGGAGTCGTGCCGAGCCCAACTGCACGGTGACCTCGCCGCCGTGCCCGTGCTGGACGCGCCGACAGTCACCACCGTGATCGCCTGGCCACCGCACAGCCGGTCCAGAGCCGTCGCCGACCTCATCCGGACTGCGACACGTCTCCAGTAGCTCCCACCCGCCCGACCAGGCTCCACCCACCGTGGCCCGGCTCAGGCGGCAGATCGCGGTGGGTGCACGCTGCTGGTGTCAGTCTGCGCGACCAGGTGACATCTATCTCGACCACTCACACCTTCGCATCACTCATCTGGGGGAGCACCCCACGAGACCAGATCTCAGAAGGGACCGGTGCCCGGCAGATGCTGCTCCGCCCAGATGGTCTTGCCTGCGGTGGTGTACCGCGTGCCCCAGCGCTGGGCGAGCTGCGCGACGAGGAAGAGACCGCGCCCTCCTTCGTCGGTGCTGCGGGCATGGCGCAGGTGGGGCGAGGTGCTGCAGGCGTCGGACACCTCGCAGATGAGAGTCCGTTGGTAGATCAGACGCAGGCTGATCGGTCCTTCGGCATGCGTGATCGCGTTGGTGATCAGCTCGCTCACGATCAGCTCGGTGGTGCAGGCGACGTTCTCCAGTCCCCATGCGGCCAGCCGACGGGCGGTGTCCGTGCGCGCCTCGTGCACCGCCCGGGGATCGGCGGGCACGTCCCAGGAGGCCACGCGGTCGGGAGGGAGAGCACGGGTCCGCGCGATGAGGAAGGCGACGTCGTCGTGCGGGTGGTCGGGCAGCAGAAGACGGATCATCGTGTCGCAGATCTCCTCCAGCGGCCGGTCGGGATGGGCCAGCGCGAAGCAGAGCCGCTCGAAGCCGACGTCGACATCGCGGTCGGAAGCCTCGATCAGACCGTCGGTGTAGAGGGCGACGACACTGCCCTCCTCCAGCTCGATCTCGGCCGACTCGAAAGGCAGGCCCCCCAGCCCCAGAGGAGGTCCGGCGGGAATGTCGGGGAGTTCCACGGGCTCGCTGAGGTGGGCGATGGCGGGAGTGGGGTGGCCGGCGCGCGCCACGTTGAGTTTTCGCGAGATCGGGTCGTATATGGCGTAGACGCAGGTCGCGCCGACCACCACCGGGCCGTCCTTGACCGCTTCCGCCTCCTCGGCCAGACGCAGAACGAGGTCGTCGACGTGGGCGAGGAGCTCGTCGGGCGGCAGGTCCAGGTCGGCGAGAGTCTGTACGGCCGCACGCAGCCGACCCATGCTGGCCGCGGCGTGGATGCCGTGACCGACGACGTCCCCCACGACCAGGGCGACGCGCGCTCCGGACAGCGGAATGACGTCGAACCAGTCGCCGCCCACGCCGGCCTCGGTGTCGGCCGGCAGATAGCGGTAGGCGAGCTCGACGGCACAGTGATCGGGCAGGTCGGGCGGGAGGAGGCTGGTCTGGAGGGCGAGGGCCGCGTTGTGTTCGCGGACGAACCGCCGGGCGTTGTCGACGCACACCGCGGCGCGGGCGACCAGTTCCTCCACGAGCAGCAGGTCGTCCTCGTCGAACGGGTTGGGGTTCTGCCAGCGCAGCAGCGTCACCGCCCCCATGGTCACGCCCCGTGCCCGGAGCGGCACCACCAGGTGAGTGTGCACACCGAGATGCTTGAGCTTGGCCTGGCGCTGAGGATCACCGGCGAGCCACCAGGTGGCCGAGGACAGTACCGGATCACGGATCGGTCGGCCTGTGGCCAGGCAGCGCTCCTGCGGGGATACCGGCGGGTAGCTGGTGGGCTGGCCGATGGGGACGATCGCTTCCGGCAGTTCCTCGCGGATCGACAGGTGGGCAGCCCGTTGCAGCGTGCCGCTGGCGACCGGTACCGGAGTGCGGTCCTTGGCCGAGAGAACGCCCTGGAGGAGGTCGATCGCGACGAAGTCGGCAAGCTGCGGTACCAGGACCTCGGCCAGCTCCTGCACCGTGCGGTCGAGGTCCAGGGTGGTGCCTATGCGCTGCACCGCCTCGTTGACCAGGTCGAGCCGCTCGCGTGCCCGGTCCTGGGCGGTGAAGTCCACGGCGGTGTGGCACACCCCCAACGTCTTGCCTTCGACGTCTTTCAACGGGAACGACGAGCGCAGCCGCAAGTGGCTCTGCGAGTTCCGGCGGGACATGCCGTGCGGGAGAGACACATGCTCCACGGCAGGCGTGGCCCGCCCCGACATCAGCGCCTGCCGCGCCTGCCAGTCCATGGCCGACGGCAGCTGCTGGTCTCCGGCGGTTGCGGCCGTGACCTCGGCCTCGTGGTGGGGCTGCAGGCCCTCCATGGCGGCCAGCACCCGATTCGCCCACTGCAACTGCAGTTCACTGTCGAGAATGGCGATGCCGATCGGTGACTCCTCCAGGAGCCCGCGCACCACTGCCTGGTCGAGCTCCCACCGGCGCGAGTCCTCGACCTCACAGGCCACGACGAGCCAGGCTGAGCCCTGCTCCGCGCGCAGTGGACATGCCCGCAGGGCCAGCTCGACCGAGTGGCCCGCGTGGTGCCGCGCGGTGATCACGCCCTCCCAGCTCTCCCCGGTCTGTTCGGCCGCGGACAGCAGGGACGCCAGCGAACCCTGGCTCGTGAAGACGGTGGCCGAGGGTTGCCCCAGCACACCGGGCGCCGGATAGCCGAGAAGGGTTTCCGCCTTGTGGTTCCAGTAGCGGATCAGGCCGTCCCGGTCCACGAGGACGACGGCAGCAGACGTGATGCCGAACGGATCCTCGTGGTGCTCGTTGGCCAAATCCCTGAGACCCATGGTGTCGGCCCCATCCGCGGGCGTGCTTCCTGGCACCACGGTCTCACATAGCCTGCGGCGTGTCTTCGGGGTCGCAGCCCGGCGGGTACGCAGCGGGACCGGTGCCGCGGCATTCCTGAGGCGGCCGGCTGATGCGCGAGGCCGACCGCATCGTGCACTCCGGCGGCCGGGAGGTCATGGTCGCGGCTTCGCCCACCGTGCCTACCGTCGGGGCGTGCTCCTGGCCGCCGCACCTGCCCGTGCCGCATCGTGGACGGCGGTGCTGACCTGCGGGAAGACCGCTTCACCTGCACTGCGCGTCGAGACGGTGCGCCGGTGAGGCCGGCGGGCGGAACGAGCGAGGGCGATGGGCGGGGCGAATCAGCGCCCGGAGGAGGCGGATCGCCTGGAGGACAGTGCGTCGGGCCCGAGTGGGCTGATCGATCAGCCGGGCGTCGCCGCGGCGCTGTGGGGGCGGGCGGCCGGATCGGCATGTGGAGCCCGGCTCAAGGGTGGCGCCACCGGCCTCGGCCTGCCCGGCCCGTTCGGTATCCGGCCCACCGGTGCCGGCCGCGACGGCGAGGACCAGGAGCGCGAGCAGCCCGCCGGTGACCGGCTGCTCGGTTGCGCGTTGACCGGTTGGCCGGCCGCTGAGTGGCGGAGCCGTGCGCCGCCGTGGTTGGGCCCGGCGCACGGCCCGCGCGCCGGCTGCCGTGTGCTGGCGAACGTACAGACCCGCCCGGGGGCGGCGGGTCACGCTGCCCGTGCTGCGGCGCCGCTCGGTGGGGCCTCTGGAGCACTGCCCCGTGAGGGACGACCACCTGTCAGAGGTGTGACCGGATGCGCTCGGCGGCCAGGACGTCGGGGTGACGGCCGTCGGCATTGCGCCAACGGAGGTAGCTGTGCAGGGCCCGGCTCATCGAATGCCCCGAATGCCTGGCCTCCAGTGGCCTACTGGGACCCTGCATCGCCCGTGCACTCACCTCAAGGAAGGCGACAATGACCCGTTCGACGGGGTGCCCGCGTGCGGCCCTCGGCCTCCGTACGCTGACGCCCATCGCCGTCGTCCTGTACCTGGTGGCCGCCCTCCTCCTCGGCAGCGCGACACCCGCCGCCGCACTGACCGAACCGATCGTCAACGGGCCCGTGTTCAACGACCCGCTGGGCACGCCGACGCAGCAGAAGGCAATCTTCACCCAGCTCGTTCAGCTGATCGACGCGACGCCCGCGGGGGCGGAGATCCGCGGCTCGATGTACGAGTTCCAGGACCAAGAGGTCGCCGACGCGCTGCTCGCCGCCCACCGGCGCGGCGTCGACGTCAAGCTCATCGTCGATGACTCGACCTATGTGGGCGCCAACGGCGCCGAGTACGCCAATCCGGCGTTCCAGTCCCTCAGGGCCGGGCTCGGAACCAATGACGCCGCCCGCTCGTGGATCGTCGTCTGCGACGACCGGTTCGAGGACGCCGACGGCGTGGACGACGTCCAGCGCGGCTGCCTGAGCGTCGCTCCACCCGAACCGGCCTACAACCACAACAAGTTCTTCGTCTTCTCGAAGATCGGGCCCTTCGACGACGGCACCAGCTACTCGAAGGTCGTCTTCCAGACCTCCTCGAACCTCTCCGACTGGTACAAGGTCGAGTCCTTCAACGACGCCGTGACCTTCGCGGACGCCGCCGTCTACGACGGCTACGCCTCGTACCACGAGAAGCTCCGCTCCGGGCGCACCCTCGCAGGCGGCAACAACAACGCGTACTTCTCCACCCCGACCGGCTCGACCTACCGAGGCTTCTTCTTCCCGCGCGGTGACACCTCGTACTACAACCCGGACACCGACACCGTCGTCAACGCGCTGAACGAGATCAGCTGCGCCTACACCGGCACGGACGGGCTACAGCACCAAAGCGACATCCGCATCGTGATGTACAGCTTCTACGGCTCGCGCGTCCAGGTCGCCGACAAGCTGGCCCAGCTGCGCGGCAAGGGCTGCTGGATCGACGTCATCTACGCCGAGAGCGACAGCACGATCACCACCAAGCTGGACACCGCCGGCATCCAGCACCGCAGGTGCCGCATTCCCAACGGCCCGGGAATCGACGTCCGTCCGCACAACAAGCAGCTCCTGATCGACGGGTACTACAACGGCGACACCACACCGCGCGTCTACACCGGCAGTGCCAATCTGACCGGGTCGTCGCTGCGCTCGGCCGATGAGGCACTCGTACGGATCGCCGGCGCGTCCTACCACTCGAAGTACCTGAGCACCTTCTACAAAATTCGCTCTGCCTGCGGCGGTTGACGAGCCACGGTCACACCGCGGGCCCACGTCGGACGGTGACGGCTCGTCACTCCTTCCACGGCCGCCAGTCGTCCTCGTCGTCCCTGCGCCACAGGCTGATCTCACGGTCGCGCAGCGCCGTACGCAGTTCGTGCGGTGCCAACCAGGAGTGGAGCGGAACCAGGCCGGTCGTGCGGAGCCGGCCGGCCAGCAGGTGGTCGACGGCGATACCGGCGAGCAGTGAGGGAATGCGGCCGCCGTCCTGCCGGGCCGTCATCCCCAGCCGTCGGGTGACCGGCCGTCCGCCTGCCTCCCCGCTCACGGTGACCGTGAACCCGCCCGCCTCGTCGCCGACCCGGCCGACGAGCCACGACATCGCGCGCACCAGCGGGGTCCAGTGCCGGGTGGAGCGGGGCCGCCCGGTGCGGGCACGTAGCGCGGCGAAGAGGCCCAACGCCCGGTTGACGGCGGTGAATTCGGTGCCGGCTTTGAAAGCGATCGTGCGGGCACCGCACAGTTCGGCCAGGACGTCCAGGTCGGCCATCTCGTACACCTGGTGGACCAGGCGTCTGCCGACCGGCGGCGGGAACAGCGCCCACTCGGGCTCGGACCAGCCGTGCACCACGGTGGGTACGCCCCCGCGAGGAGCAGTGAACGGGAGTCCGGCGCCGTGCATCATCGCCTCGAACATCGCCGGGCCGCGGTGGCGCCGGGTGTCGGGAGCGGCACAGCACAGGACACCGTCGACACGGTCCATGCCGCGTGCGAGGTCGTGGACGATCAGAGCCTGGAGGCCCGGCACGACGGACGCTCCGGTCAGGACGGGAGCCGTCGCCGAGCGGGCCAGCGTCGCCGCCGCGCGCAGAAAGCCGCGGTCCTCGCAGATGTCGACGTACGGTACTCCGGCGGACACCGCCGCCCGCAGCGGCCCGAGCGGATGGGTGCCGGGGCCGTCGAGGGCCTGGAACGGGCCCGCACAGTGCACGACCGCGACCGCGTCATCCAGGAGGTCGCCCAGCCGCTCCGGGGCATCGCGGTCGCCGGCGACCCAGTGGACCCGGTCGGACGGGAAGGGAGGATGCGGCGGTCTGCGGGAGACGACGGTGACGCGGACGTCGGGCCGGCGCAGCAGATCGGCGACGACGTACCGCCCGTAGAAGCCGCTGCCCCCGATCACGACAACATTCGATTCCCCCATGCGGTGGCATGCTACCGGCACATGGACACGACAATAGGATCGTGTTCGTACTTCGTGAGACTTCTCCCGTGCCCCATGAGCGGCTGCACCGACGGGTGTTCGCGGCGGCCGGCGTCTACAACATCGTCTGGGGCTGCTACGCGGTCATCGACCCGCAATGGCTGTTCCGGGTCGCCGACATGCCCCCGCAGAACCACCCGCAGATCTTCATGACGCTGGGCATGGTGCTCGGCCTGTACGGGCTGCTCTACCTGGACGTGGCCCTCCGCCCCGCCGAAGGCTTCGCCGTCGCCGCGGTCGGCCTGGCCGGCAAGGTCCTCGGACCGCTCGGCTGGCTGGGGCTGGCACTCACCGGCGAGTGGCCCCTGGCCTCCGGTGTCATCCTCGTGACCAACGATCTGATCTGGTGGATCCCCTTCGCTCTGTACCTCCGCGACTGCCTGCCGCAGTGGCGCGCCCGGTACCTGGTCGAAAGGCGGCGGTAGCCGTGGTCGCAGAGGTGCCGGGGACCTTCCAGTACAGGATCATGCACACCATCACCAAGGAGGTCACTGACAAGCTGACCCGGACGATCGCCCTCACCAACGCCACCACCAGCTGTCTGCAACGTTTCGACGAGCGCAGGAACGAGACCCAGGAGACCTGCGACCACTGCGGTGCACAACTCCTGGTGGTCCTGCCGTCGTTCGCCGACGTGCGACGTGAGCGGCGCCTGCACGGGGTGCTGTGGAAGGTGTGCGCCCTGGCGACGGTCCTCAGCGGCTACGGCTTCGTACACGTGATCCGCACTGCCACAGGCACGGGATACGGGCCTGGGGTCGCCTTCGCCGTCACCGGGGCCGCGACACTCTTCTTCGCCTACCGCACGCTGATCAGCGCAATGCTCACGCGCAGCAACGGAGCGCCCGAGGTCTCTCGCATCGACCACCGGGAACGCGGAAGCGTTCGGCACCGCTGGGCCTACCCGGAGGCGACCGAGGAAGCGTGACGTCCACGTCGGCAGCGCGGCTCAGGCCGTGGCATCCTCGTACTGGCCGAGAAAGCGGAAGCGGCCTCCGGACGCCTGGAAGAGGTACAGCGCCTTCATGGTGTACCCGGTGCTCGACGACGTGTAGCGCAGCCGCTTGGTGATCCCCCGGTAGTCGGTCTCGCGCAGCCGCCCCACGATCGCGCCCCGTTCCGCGCGGGACGGGCCCAGCGTTGTGATCGCTCGGGCCACGAAGAGCGTCGCGTCGTAGGCCTCCGCCGAGTACCAGGGCGGGGCGGCACCGAAGCGTTCGCGGTAGGCACTGACGAAGGACTTCGCGGCCGTCACACGGGTCGGATCGAGGAAGGCGGTGGCGAAGACCCACCCCTCGCCGGCGTCGCGCGCCGAGGTGAGGAAGCGTGGGTCGAGGGCGCGTTGGGTGGCCAGCCGCGCACCGGAGTAACCGACGGCGCGCAGCGCACGCGCCAGTTTCGCCGCGCGTGCGTGTCCTCCGGCGAACAGCACTGCGTCCGCGTCCGCGTCGGTCACCGACTCGGCGAGGGCACGGAAGTCGTCGGCCCCGTCGTCCTCCGCGGCGATGGTGCGCCGGGTCGTGGTGCGCTGCCCGGATCCGACCGCCTCGGCGACGCCCGCACAGATCTCCCAGCTGAAGTCGCCCTCGGCCGCGTCGTCGATCAGCACCGTCCGGTGTGCCTGGACAGTACGGACGAGGTAGGCGACCAACGGCGCCACCAAGTTGCGGTCAGGTGGCCGGGTGGCCGCGTACGTCCGGTACGTGCCCGTGTCCACCCCGTTGAGCCCGACCGACACGGAGATCATGGGCAGCAGTGCTTTCCGGTACTGCTCGAGGACGGCCTTGGCGCAGGCGTCGGTGGTCGGCCCGATCACCGCGCGGACCCTGACGTCGGCCGCCAGCTGCCGTGCGACCTGTTGCGCCCGGGTGGTGCTGCCGGCGTCGTCGTGCACCTGGAGGGTGAGGTCGAAGCCGCGGCCGGCACTGGAGTTGAGGTGGTCGACGGCCAACCGGACACCGCTCTCCTGCGCCAGTCCGGCCGTCTTGTGGCCTCCCGTCAGATCGGCATGCAGGGCGACCATCAGCTGCGGAAGCCGTGTGCCGCCACCTTGCGTCGAGGGGCGGCCGGGGCGACCCGCTGTCCACCACGGCGCCGTGGCGCCCGCCGCTACGACCCCGGCGGTTGAGCCCAGCACCAGGAAGCGGCGTCGCGTGGCGCCCTTCTGCGGTCCCTCCGAGACAGCCACCGTGTCGACGCCTGCCGGAGCGCCGTAGACTTCGGTCGCCTCGACCGCGGGCAGGGCGAGGACGGCGGCCGATCGGCGCGCGATCAGCCGGGTGAGCGACTCCGGCAACCAGCCCCCGGCCTCGCTCCCACGGTCCAGAACCCCCTGCACCTCGGTCACGGTGGGGCGGGCGCCGGGCCCCTTCGCCAGGCAGTCCCGCAGCAGCGGCAGCAACGGCACCGGTACGCCGTCCAGGTCCGGTTCGTCGTGGACCGTACGCAGCAGCACCTCGGCCGCGGAGCCCCGGCCGAAGGGGCGCTCGCCCGTCACCGCGAACGCCAGCAGACAGCCGAGCGAGAAGACGTCGCTGGCCGGTCCGATCTCCCGGCCCCGCCCCTGGGCCTGTTCGGGGGAGAGGAACCCGGGGGAGCCGACCACCATCCCGCTGGCGGTGAGCGCGGTGTCCTCCGGCATCCGGGCGATACCGAAGTCGATCATCCGCGGCCCGTCCACCGCGAGCAGCACATTGCCCGGCTTGACGTCCCGGTGCACCAGACCCGCCCCGTGCACGGAGCCCAGCGCCTCGGCGAGCCGGGCGCCCAGGAACCGTACCGAAGCCTCTGGCAGCGGACCGCACTCCTCGACCGCCTCGGCCAGCGAGGGGCCCGGCACGAACGCCGTGGCGAGCCACGGCGACTCCGCGTCCGGCTCCGCGTCGAGCAGCGGTACGACCCAGGGGCTCGCGACCCGGCCCGCCGTCTCCACCTCACGGCGGAAACGGGCCCGGAAGCCCGGGTCCTGCGCATACGCGGCGCGGATGACCTTCACCGCGGCGAGCGAACCTCCACCGGATCGGGCCAGGTACACCACACCCATGCCACCCGCGCCGAGTCGGCGCAGCAGCCGGTAACCCGCGATCCTGGCCGGGTCGGCACCACGCAACGGCTCCATCAGCGACCCCTCAGGCGGACACCTGGAAAGGCGCCACACCCTGGTACGAGAACCTGCCGCCGGTGACCTTCCACAGGTAGACCCCGGTGCCGTCGACGACCAGGCTTCCGGTGCTCTTGTCGAACGCGAAGTTCCTGGTGATCCCCTTGTACGTCGCCGAGCGCAGCGCCGTCGTCAGGTTCTGGCGGGTGACGTGCCCGGCCGCCAGCGAACTCAGACCCTGCACGGTCAACCGGGCCACGTCGTACGCCTCGACGGCATACCGCTCCGGCTCGGCGTCGAACCGCTTGCGGTACGCGGCCGCGAACGACTTGGCCTGCGGAGCCACGGAGGCGTCCATGACGGGGGCGACGATCACCCAGCCGTCGGCCGCGTCCCCGGCGGCGGACAGGAACCGGGTGTCGAGCACCCCCTGGGCGGCGGCCCGGGCTCCCGGGAAGTCACGGCTGCTCAACTCACGCGCGAGCAGCGCGGCCCGGTCGTGGTAGCCGGCGAAGACCACCGAGTCCGCGCCGCCGTCGAGCAGGGCGTCGAGGGTCGGCGCGAAGTCGGTCCGCAACGCGCTGACCACCTTCGGCACGGCGGGCTGTCTGCCGTCCCGCAGGATCTTGGTGAGGGTGCTGCTGATCTCCCAGGCGTACGTGTCCGCCGCCCGGTCGTCGACGATCCCGATCGTGCGCGACTTCGCGGTGCCGCGCAGATACGCGAGGAGATGGAACGGCAGGATCGTGTCCGTCACGCGGGCGTGGAGGACGGAGCGGCTGCCCACCACCGTCAGCACGGTGGCGCCGGGCGACACCGCGATGAGGGGCAGAGACGCGGCGTCGTACGTCGCGAGCGAGGCCAGGGCGGTGGCGTCCGTGGTGGGACCGATCACGGCCAGAACGGAGGAGTCGGCGACGAGTCGCCTGGCCACGGCGGGCGCCTTGGCCTGATCGCCACCGTCGTCCACGGCCTTCACGGCGAGCGTGAAGGGCCTGCCCTTCCGGGAGTTGAACTCCTCGACCGCCAGCCGCAGCCCGCGCTCCTGAGCTCGGCCGATCGCCTTCTGCTCACCGCTCAGGTCGGCGTGCAGGCCGATGGTGTGCACGGGCTGGGTGGCCGTCCGGGCGGGGCCGGAGCCGCTGCTGTTGCCGTCACCAGACAACGCGGCCCAGGCGGCAAGGCCACCCCCGGCCGTCACCACCGCCGCGCCGCCGGCCATGAGAAGGAACCGTCGCCTGTCGACGGTGCGGCCCGGCGGTGCCACGGCTTCGGTGTCCGCGGCAGCGGTGTCGGCGGGTGCCGAGTCGACCTCGGTGTCGTCCGCGCCGGGGAGCGCGAGCCCGCGGGCAGACCGTTCGGCGATCAGCCGGACCAACGGCTCGGGCAACCAGGCTTCGTCGCCGGGGATCTGCCCGTCGGCCGCCTGGTCGCCCTCATCCTCGGCCACCGCATCGGGCGCGCCGGTCCCGTCCGGGACCGCGCGACGCACCGCCCGCAGGGCCTCCCGTGGGTCCGCAGGCTCGGGAGGCATGTCAGGCGCGGCGACCGTGAGCGCCTCCGACAGCGCTTCCGCCGTGGGCCGCAGCTGCGGGTCCTTCTCCAGACAGCCGCTCACCACCTCGGCGAGCTCCTGCGGAACACCCTCAAAGTCGGGCGCGTCGTGCACCGTGCGGTACAGCAGCGCGTCCAGCGAGCCGGTACCGAACGGAGGACGGCCGGTGGCCGCGAAGACCAGCACGCAGCCCAACGAAAAGATGTCGCCGGCAGGTCCCAACTCCCGCCCTCCCCGGGCCTGTTCCGGTGCCAGGAAGCCGGGAGTGCCGACCACCACGCCGGTCGACGTGAGCGCGGTGTCCTGCGGATCGCGGGCCACACCGAAGTCGATCAGCCGGGGGCCGTCGAGCGCCAGCAGCACATTGCCCGGCTTGACGTCCCGGTGCACGAGACCGACCCGGTGCAGGTCCCGCAGCGCCTGAGCGAGCCGCGACCCCAGCACGCGCAGGCTCCCCACGGGCAACGGACCGTGCGCCGCGATAGCCTCACCGAGCGAGGGCCCCGGCACGAAGTCGGTGGCCAGCCAGGGCTGCGACGCCTCCGGGTCCGCGTCGACGAGGGACGCCACCCAAGGACTCGTCATCCGGCGAGCCGTCTCCGCCTCGCGCCGGAACCGCTCCCGGAAGTCGGCGTCCTCGGCGTACTCGGCCTGGATCACCTTCAGCGCGACCAGTGAACCACCGGCCGAGCGGGCCAGGTACACGACACCCATCCCGCCCGCGCCGAGCCGCCCGAGCAGCCGATGGCCCGCCAGCCTGGACGGATCCGAGGTATGCAGCGGTTCCATCACTTCCCCTTCAGCCGCTGCTGGATGCGCCCCAGCATCTGGCCCAGGGCGGTGCCGCCCAATTGTTGGAGTTCCTGCGCAGTGTGCCCCTTCCCGCCCGTCACGGAGACGGCCACGACGACCGTGCCCAGCCGGGCGACCATCCACCGGTACAGCTGCGCGGCGCCGCCCTTCTCCACGTACTGGCCGGCCTCGAGCACGGAGTCGTCGGCGTACTCCTGCTCGCGGGCGCCGAAGGGGGTGCCGAGCGAGTTCAGACCCGTGATCCGCTCGTCGGCCCGTGGCTGTTGCTCTGGACAGCGCAGAACTTCCTCCAGGGTCGTGCTCAGTTGTTCGTCGGCGCCGAGGGCAGAGGAGTGCACGGTGGCCGCGGCCGTCACCTTGACGGCACCTTTGCCTCCGGCGGCAGGCAGCAAGCTGTACCGGGACAAGCTGGCCAGTACCCCCCGAGGGGCCCTCTCCCGCGACCAGCGGCAGCCGTCGTCCAGCACGGCCCAGGTGCCCGGGGTGCTCTCGGCCGGGTCCTGCACGACGAAGCCCCGGCCCCAGTCGCCCGGAGCGAACACCACCGAGTCCACCAGGCGTTGCCCGTCCTCCGAGGTCCTGGGGACGAGGGCGGCGTCGGGTGTGAAGACGGGGGCGGCGGTCGAGCCGCCCGACGGGGGCGCTGCAGCTTCCGGCGAGGCCGTGGGCGTGGATGACCCGGTCCGTCGGGAGGGCCCGCCGTCCGCTCCCTGCGCCGAGCACCCGGCCAGCAGAGTCCCCGCCACCAGGAGCGTCACCCAACTTCCCCGCACACCTCGGGTGTTGCCCTTCACACAATCCCCTCTGAACCGCTTGAGTCGTCCGACTACCCGAACGTAGACGGCAGCGAGGGAAACGGCCTCAGTGGAAACACGTAACCGGCTACGTGTTTCGATACGTACCTGGTGTCCGGCCGGTATGCGCGTGGAGTGCGTGGTTTCACGGATGTGCCTGCACTCGCGGCCCGACACACTGACGCGGTGCGACCGAGCGGCGGGTAGGAGCATCCCCGCGGACCGCGCACACGACGAAAGGTGAGCATCCGTGAAGCCGACGACCGGCGATGAGGCGCGAGGAGCCCTCTGGCCCGCGTCCTGCCCGGGTACGTCCCGAGCCCGGATCCCGGCGCACGCCCTGGCAGTCCTGGCGGTCGTGACCGCCGTGTGCGGGGCGTCGCAGGTCAGCGATCAGTACCGCGCTGCCGCGCTGGACCAGGGCATGCCGTGGATGCTGGTGCCGATCCTGTTGATGTGCACGGCGCCGCCCGGCGCCCTGCTGGGCCTGCGCGGGGTGCCGTACGGGCTGCTGACTGCCCTGGCCTGAGTGGCGTCGGTGCTCGCGACCCCGGTGATGAGGCTGACAACCGCGCTCATGAATGACGGCGACCACTGCACGGCGTCTCTGCCCGAGCATCCGCTCGCGGGCCGTGTGCTGCCCGTGTCCGTCGTGGCGGCGCTGGCCGCGGCCTCAGCGGCCGGGTGGATCACATGGGTGGCCTCGTGTCGCCGGGCACACCCGGCCGTGCTGTACGCGGTATGGCTCGCCACCGTCGCAGTCGCTGTCGTGGTGAGCCTCGCGCCGCAGCTTCGGGCGGCCCGGACCCGCGCCTACAACTGATCACCGGGCATCGCTCAGGAGCCGGCACCCAGTCCGATCCGCGTCATGAGTCCGGTCAGGGCCGAGCGGGACGGCACCGACACCTTGCGGTAGATCGAGGACAGATGGGTTTCGACGGTGCGTCGACTGAGGTGGAGCCGGGCGGCGATGTCCTGGTTGCTCAGCCCCTCCGCCACCAACCCCGCCACCTCCAGCTCACGGGCCGTCAGCTCCGCGAGCTGCGCCGGAACCACCGGTGTCTCCGCCATCACCTGGGGGCGGATCAATTCGGCAAGGTCCACCAGCAGGCGCGCGCCGCCGGCGACGGCGATCCGGTGGGCCCGCTGCCACATCGCGGCGGCCCGCGCGCCTTGCCCGTTGCGCTGCGCCAAGGGCGCCGCCCGCAGCAGGGAGTACGCCTCCCACAGGGTCTGGCCGCAGCGGACGTATTCCCCAGCCGCCGCGTCGAGGAGCCGTACGGCCCTGCCGTCTTCGCTGTGGTGCTCGGCCAGCGTGGCCTGGGCACGCAGGGCGGCCGCGCGCTGACCGTCGAGGCCGAGCCGGTCGGCCTCGCGCGTCGCCTGAGCGACCCAGCGGCCGGCCGCCTCCATGTCACCGGCGGCGAGGGCCGCGGCCGCGAGGGTGTCGAGCTGACCTGGACGGATCGACGGTTGCAGCAGGGGCAGTCCAGGGCCACCGCCTGCCCTCGTGATGGCCTCCCGGGCGCCGTGGGGGTCACCGCTCACGTACGTCGCGTGCCCGAGCATGCACCAAGCCAGCGACGACCACCAGCCCCTGCTCCGGCCTCCCACGGCGACGGCCTCCTCACCTGTGGACAAGGCGCTGCCGTCCCCCAGCGGACGGGCCAGCAGCAGCACCAGGGTCTTGATGGCCAGGGCGAAGCCCAGCAGGTCGTCGCTGCCCGCGGCCCGGGCAATGGACTCCGCCTCCTCGGCGGCCTCCAGCGCGGACGGCAGACGGCAGGTGGTGAGGTGGACGAAGGCCCTGCACGTCAGCAGGTGCGGCAGGACATGGAGTTGTCCGGTACGGCGGGCTATACCGAGCCCTCGGGTGATGTGCCGCTCGGCGTCGCGGTAGCGCTCCAGCAGGGTTTCCGCCCAGGCCAGCCAGACCAGCGCCTCGCACGGATCCGCGAGACCGGGATCGGTCAGCGCGTCCGCGAGGGACCCGGCGGCGTCGGTGAACCGGGCCGCCGCCTCCGTTTCCCCCTCGTACGCCTCGCCCAGGGCTGCCAGGGCCAGCGCCGCCGCCTCACCGGCGGGATCGTCGTCGGCACGCGCGACGGCGACGGCCTGCGTGACGTCCCCGCGTGCCTCCGGATAGGACGCGGTCAGCAGGGCGGACATGCCTAGGGCCAGGCGCAGGGAGACCGCCTGAGCGGGGGACGGGCCCGGGTCGCGGGACAGCTCCCGGCGCAGCAGGGCGGTGGCCTCGGGGGAGTGGCCCAGGTGCCGCTCCATCACGGCACACTGGGTGACGGCCTGCGTACGTAGTTCGGGATGGTCCTTGCCGGACGTCTCGATCAGGGTGTGCAGCAGGTCCCGGCTCTCCCGGAGGTTCCCGCTGACGCCGAGCGCGCGGGCGCGCGCCAGGACCAGTTCGCCGCGTTGTGTGAAGCGCTCGGGAGTGTCCGGCATATGGGTGAGGACGACATCCAGCAGATGGGCGGTAGTGGCCGGCGCGGTTGACGCGAACCGAGCGGCGGCCTCGATGAGCACCTCCGCGGCCTGGGGGTCCCAGCCGGTCACTGACCGTTCGACGTGGCGGGCCCGCTCGGTGGCGGGAGCGCCGCCGCGGGCCAGTTCGCGCGCGGCGCGGCGATGGACTTCGGCCCGCCGCGTCGGCGCGGTTCTCTCGTAGACCAGGGCCCGGACCAGGGGATGGCGCAGCACCCACCGGCCGCCCGGCCCGGCCCGCAGCACATCCCGTACCACCAGGGCACCGGTCTCGTTCTCCACCTCCTGAAGGGCGAGCCCGGTCACCACTGTCAGCATGGCCGGCGTGGCATGGTCGCCGAGCGTCGCCACCGCCTCGACGACCTGGCGCTGTGGCCCGGTGAGCGTGGCCAACTCGTCGAGCAGCAGCGCCGCGAGCCCGCCGGGTATGCCCGTCGGGTCCATGGCGTCGGCGTGGGTGCCGGGGGTGACGCCGCGCAGTGACGCCCCTGTGCGGCACGCGTGCGCCAGGGCGAGCAGATACAAAGGGTTGCCCTCGCTGGCGGCGTGCAGCTGCTTGGCCTGGTCCTCGGGAACGTCGGGAGCCAGCGCCAGGACGGATTCCTGCTCGGAGAGCGGCCCCAGGGCGAGCTGGAGCACGGCTCCGCTGTCTGCGCCGCGCGTCAGCGCCGCGGCCAGCGATGTCGGCGTCTGCCGGATCCGCCGGGCCACCACCAGGAGGACACGCCCGCGCGCAGGGTGCCGGATCAGGTGGTCCACGAGCTCGCGCGACGCGGGATCCGTCCAGTGCAGGTCGTCCAGGGCCAGCAGCAGACCGCGCTCACCCAGGTGCGTCAGGAACGCGGCGATCGCACGATGAAGCCCGAATCGGGCGGCGGCGCCTCCGACGGACACGTCGCCTGGCGCGTGCCGCACGCCGTGCAGCACCGAGCGCGCTTCGGCGAGGGCGGGGTCGGCGGCCGGTGTGTCGGGGTCGGCGTCGGCGAACGCGTCGGTGAACAGCCGGAAGGGGACGTGCTGTTCGTACTCCGTGGCCCGGCCGCGCAGTACGGTGAACCCGGCCCGACGGGCCCGCGCGCACGCTTCGTCGAGCAACCTGCTCTTCCCGATGCCGGGTTCACCGACGATGTCGACGACCACTGGCAGTTCGGACCGCCCCAGGCCTGCGAGCAGGGCGTCCAACCGCGCGAGTTCCGACGGCCTGCCCACCAGTCCTGCCATGCTCTCGTCCCCCCACCGTGGACCTGCTCACCCGCGTCGATCTTCGTTCCCCACAGCTCACCTTATGAGGCGGCGCAGCCGGCAGTGGACGGAGGAGACGGACGAATCTTGTCAGGCGTGCGAACCCAGCGGCCCCCGGACTGGCGAGCCCGCCCCGCCGATCGGTGCGCTGAGCCCGGAGACGAGCCACCACAGGCGGAGGGGGCGAAGGCCCGGTCAGCCGAGCTTGAGAAGGCGCGCCTCGACGACGGCGCGGCCGAAGGGGCTCGCGAGTTCGGCGAGACGTTCACAGCTGGTGTCACCCAGGGCGGCGTAGGCGGGACGGGTCAGGCGGTCGGTGCGGTCCTCGATGTGCCGCCGCCTGGTGGCAGACCTGATTCAGCAGGTACATCTCGACGAGCTGGGCATGCGGGCCACCCTTCCCCTGGGCGCGCCTCGGACGACGAGCGCTGAACAGCGTCGCCGAAGACCTTGCCCTCAGCGTCACCGGCGAGTGGACGAGCGGACACCGATGCTTTGCCAACCTGACTCACCGAAGATCATTCTCGGAGCGTCCTGACGGGGGACCACGATGACGCGCAGGGGAGGATCCTTGTGTCGTCCGTCGCCCTCACCGAGGACTTCTACCGCGCGTTCCTCAACCGGCGTGCCTCGGGCAGGGCGCTGGTGTGGGTCGGTCGTGCCGCCGTCGTCGCCGTGACCCTGGTGGCTTTCGTGATCGCGCTCAGTGGCGGCCGGCTGCTGGGCATCGTCGGCTACGCCCGGGCGGGCTTCGGAGCCGCCTTCGGCCCGGTCGTCCTCCTCTCGATGTACTTGCCGCGCATAACCTGGGCGGGGGCCATGGCCGGGATCGGGGGTAGCCGGATCACGTTGCCGCGATCCGGCCCCCTCAGGACCGGACGTGCAGGATTTCCCCGTATCCGGCTCAAGCAAGCCCCATGGACTTCGCAGGTCGGCAGAGTTAGGTGGCCCGATTGCCGGCGCCGGCGTGGTGCCGGCGGTGGCATTCGGAGTGCACGAGGCGAAGGTTGTTCCGCTCGTCCGTGCCGCCGTCTCGCCGGTAGGTGAAGTGATGCTTGTGGAGCATCTTCCTCGAGGCCGCGACCCAGTTGATCCACTCGCGTGGACTGTCCGGTTCGTACTCGGCTCCAGCGATCAGCGCCTGCTTGCAGGGAGGGCAGAGCCCCTGCTGCCGGATCGCCGGGACGAGACTCGTCTTGTCCATCGGCGGCGGCGCCTTCTTTCGGCGGCGGTCCGGATCAGCGGCCGAGCAGTTGCTTCACCTTTTTGCCCTTGGCGGACTCGTCCAGCGTGTCCCACAGCTTCGCCGAACCGGTGTACGTGTACACACCCGGGGCCCCCTGTGCCGCGCAGCCGTCGCCGTACGACACGATGCCTGTCTGGTAGACCCCGCGGCGGCCCGGCAGCTTCCGGAACATCGGTCCGCCGCTGTCACCCTGGCAGGAGTCCTTGCCCTCGACGCCCGCGCAGACGTTGACCTTCTTGTCGTAGCTCGAGTAGGACGCCTTGCACTCGATGTGCGACACGATCGGGACGTCCACCGCTCGCAGCCGGTCCGGATAGTTCGGCACTTCCGTGTCGGTGTTGCCCCAGCCGATGACCGTGGCCTTGGCACCCGGGCGGATGAGTGCGTCCGTGCCCACGGTCGGCAGATTGACCGGCGCGATACCGGTAACAGGCTTGTCCAGCATCAGGAACGCAATGTCGTACGCCTCCTGGCCCCTGGCGTAGCGCGGGTGGACGACGATGTCGGTGACGTTGCGCAGGTGGCCCTGGTTCTTCTTGGACAGCACGGTGCGGCCGACGACCGTCTCGAGCTGCTTGGGCTGCACGCCGACGACACAGTGTGCGGCCGTCATGACGATGCTCGGGTCCAGCAGGCTGCCACCGCAGAACTGCCGGTCGTGCGGGTTGCCCCGGCCCTTGGCCAGCAGCGCCGCCATGAACGGATATGAGCCGACGGGCTTCTCGGTGCCGCCGATGATGGGACTGTCCGGGCGGCCGGGGTGCGTCGGTGTCGCTGCGTCGGCCGTCGCGGTGGACGCACCGACGAGTCCGAGTACCGCGCCGGCAGCGATGGCGGCGGAGGCGATCCGCCGGGTCGCGGTTCTGTGGGCGGTGGAAAGACGCATGGGGGGTGTCTCCAATCTCCGAGGAACCACCGCGACGGACACTCCCGAGGCGCTCGACCGAGCCAAGCAACGCCGGACTCACCCGTCGGCGGTGGCATGCCGCCCTGTCAGATGGGATCTTGCAGAGGGAGGTTCCCGAAGGCGCCCGACGGGGCACAGGGGTGTCACGGGCGCCGATCCCGACGAAGACGAGCTGGTAGCCGCGGGCACACCGCTTCCACGCCGGCAGTGTTGTCCGGCGAAGCAGGTGGTTCCGTGTCCATCCCCGCTCAACTTCCTTGCAATGCAGGGGGAACGGGTGCCGACTGTGCGCGCTCGGCGGCGCTGGGAGCTGCCAGGGCGAGTCGCCGGTGGATGCGGCGGAGCATGGTACGGGCCATGAAGGGGTGGACACGCTTGACCACGGCCCAGTACAACCTGCCGCGCCAGTTGTGGATCCGCACGACCGTGCTGAGCGTGACCTGACAGTCGTCGACGAGGATCGAGGCCCGGAAGTCAAGGTGGCCGGCGTCCTCGCCCAGCAGCACCTCTCCGCCCTCGCGACCCATCACGGGGAAGGAAGCTCCGCGCAGGACACCCCGCCAGGACTCGGCGTCCCTGGGCATCCCGGGACGCATCGTCATCCGCCACGCGTCGCTGTAATGGGTCTGCTCGAAGGAGGCACGAGCCAGGCCAGCGCCCGCCGGGAGGTCACTGGCGGCCGCCTTCTCCCACATGAGCCGGTGGAGCAGCCGGACCCAGGGCGACCAGCGAACGGGGCTGGCTGCCGTGCCGGTGACGGCCCGTTCGGCGTTGTCGAAGAGTTCTTCGATCACCGTGTCGTGCATCCAGCGCACCGCCAGAGCCCAGCCCAGCACCATCGGGCCGCGGCGTTTCAGCTCCAGGGTGTGCCGCAGGCGGCAGCGCCCTTGCCCCAGCGGTTCGATGACGAACTCGTGACTCCTCCCCCCCTATGAGGGGGCTTCTCGCTATGCCGGTTAGGCTTCGCGACGGACCAGCCCGGCCCGTAGAACGTTGAGTGCGCCCACGGTGTCAGCGTGCGCCTGGTGGTCGCAGTTCTGACAGTGGAACTTCTCTTGGGTGGGCCGGTTCTCTGCCGCGACGTGCCCGCATTCGGGGCAGGTGCGGGAGGTGTTGCGGGGGTTAACGGCGATCACTTCTCGTCCGGCGCTTTCAGCCTTGGCGTGCAGGATTGCGAGGAACACCCCCCATCCGGCATCAGCGATCGAGCGGTTGAGTCCGGCCTTCACGCTGGCTCCGTTGGGAAGGAAGATGCCCGGCTGTTCGGGGTCCGGCTTCGGTGCGGGGGCCTTGCTCATGTTGCGGATCTTGAGGTCTTCGTGCGCGATGAAGTCGTGTTCCCGTACGAGGTCAAGCGCGGTCTTGTGTGCGTGGTCCAGGCGCTGGCGGCGGACCTTGCGGTGCAGCCGGGCCACCGTCTCCATGGCCTTGCGGCGGCGCTTGGATCCACGCTTGCACCGGGCGAGGGCCTGCTGTGCAGCTTCGAGTTTCCCGACGGCCTTCGCGCCGTGGCGGGGGT
>NZ_JBEXYL010000067.1:0-49873 GCF_040630895.1 Streptomyces sp. NPDC005728 | reverse complement strand
GCATGCGTGCGGCGAGGACTGTGTGTTCTGCAGGGTTCTGGAGGCGGAAGAAGACGCGGGAAGCCGCGTCGTGGCGCGCTCCGCCCACTGGACGGGGCAGGGGGCCTCCGCCCGTCTTAGCGTGACCGCATGATCGAGCTGGAGGGGCTGAGCAAGCGGTACGGCGAAAAACTCGCGGTCGACCACCTCACCTTCGCCGTGCGGCCGGGCATCGTCACGGGCTTTCTCGGGCCCAACGGCGCCGGGAAGTCCACCACCATGCGGATGATCCTCGGTCTCGACCGGCCCACCGCCGGGGACGTCCGGATCGACGGCCGGCACTACGACCAGCTGAAGGACCCGCTGACGTACGTCGGAGCCCTGCTCGACGCGAAGGCCGTGCACGGCGGGCGGAGCGCCTACAACCATCTGCTGTGCCTCGCGCAGAGCAACGGGATCGCCGGACACCGGGTGGACGAGGTGCTCGACACCGTGGGGCTCACCGCCGTGGCCCGGAAGAAGGCCAAGGGGTTCTCGTACGGCATGGGCCAGCGGCTCGGGATCGCGGCCGCGCTGCTCGGTGATCCGCGGATCCTGATGTTCGACGAGCCGGTCAACGGGCTCGACCCCGAGGGCATCCACTGGATCCGGAACCTGATGAAGTCGCTGGCCGCGCAGGGGCGGACCGTGTTCGTGTCAAGTCATCTGATGAGCGAGATGGCGCTGACCGCCGACCATCTGGTGGTCATCGGGCAGGGCCGGCTGCTCGCCGACACCTCCATGGCGGACTTCATCCGGCAGAATGCGCGCAGTTACGTCCGGCTCCGTTCTCCCCAGCGCGAGCGGCTCATGGACGTGCTGCACGAGGACGGCATCACCGTCGTGCAGGCGGGCGGCGGTGTGCTGGAGGTGGAGGGCGGCAAGGCCGAGCGGATCGGGGAGCTGGCGGCGCGGCACGGGATCGTGCTGCACGAGCTGAGCCCGCAGCAGGCCTCATTGGAGGAGGCGTTCATGCAGCTGACGGCGGAGTCGGTGGAGTACCACGCACACGCCGGACCCGCTCCCGTCCCGCAGGACTGGGGCGCCGGCTGGAAGGGGGCCTGAGCGATGGCGGCCGTCCAGGTGATCCGGTCCGAGTGGACCAAAATCCGGTCCGTTGCGTCCACGGTGTGGACACTGTCGCTGGCCGTGGTGGTCACGCTCGCCCTCGGGGTGCTCATCTCCGCGCTGTCGAGGAGTCAGTACGAGAACATGCCGCTGAGCGAGCGGCTCTCCTTCGACCCCACGGTCGTCAGCTTCGCAGGCATGACCCTCGGCCAGCTCGCCATGATCGTGTTCGGGGTGCTGGTCGTCTCCAACGAGTACAGCACGGGCATGATCCGCGTCTCCCTGGCCGCCGTTCCGCAGCGCGGCACCTTCCTGTTCAGCAAGATCGCCGTGGCCACCGCGCTCGCCCTGGCCGTCGGGATGGTCACCAGTTTCGCCGCCTTCTTCCTCGGACAGGCGATGCTCGGCTCCCTCGGTACCCGGATCGACGACCCCGGAGTGCTGCGCGCGGTGATCGGCGGCGGGCTCTACATGGCCCTCATCGCGATGTTCTCCATGGGCGTCGCCACGATGCTGCGCTCGCCGATGCTCTCGCTCGGCATCCTGATGCCGTTCTTCTTCCTGATCTCCAACATCCTCGGCAACGTCGACGCCACCAAGAAGGTCGGTCGCTTCCTGCCCGACCAGGCCGGCAGCCGGATCATGCAGGTGGTGCCGAGAGTCGGCGACGACACACCGTACGGCCCCTGGGGCGGGCTCGGGATCATGGTGTTGTGGGTGGTCGCGGCGGTCATGGGCGGTTTCGTGCTGCTCAAGCGCCGGGACGCCCAGTAGCCCCTGCTCCCACGATCCGTGATGCTCTGGCTTTACTTTCTTTTGGGCGGAACCGTCAACGCCCGGATATCCTCCTAACCCTTACGGGGGCGTGTGCCCCGCTGTCCTGAACCTTTCGATGGGTGCGGAGCATGATCGAGGCTGTAGGCCTTACCAAGCGCTACGGCGACAAGACCGCCGTGTACAACCTTTCCTTCCAGGTGCGACCGGGAGCCGTGACCGGCTTCCTCGGGCCCAACGGCTCGGGCAAGTCGACAACCATGCGGATGATCCTCGGGCTGGACAACCCGACGTCCGGCGCGGTCACCATCGGCGGCTACCCGTACCGCAAGCTGCCCAATGCCCCCCGCCAGGTCGGCGCGCTGCTCGACGCCAAGGCGGTGCACGGCGGCCGGGCCGCCCGCAACCACCTGCTGAGCCTCGCCCAGCTGTCGGGCATCCCGGCCCGGCGGGTGGACGAGGTGCTCGGGGTCGTCGGCCTCCAGGAGGTGGCGAGGAAGCGCTCGAAGGGCTTCTCGCTCGGCATGGGCCAGCGGCTCGGCATCGCCGCCGCGCTGCTCGGCGACCCCCAGGTGCTGCTCTTCGACGAGCCGGTCAACGGCCTCGACCCCGAGGGCATCCTCTGGGTGCGCAACCTGATGAAGGCGCTCGCCGCCGAGGGCCGTACGGTCTTCGTCTCCTCGCACCTGATGAGCGAGATGGCGCTGACCGCCGACCACCTCATCGTGATCGGGCGCGGACAGCTGCTCGCCGACATGAGCGTGACCGACTTCATTTCGGCCAACTCCGCCGACTTCGCTCGCGTCCGCACGCCCGACTCCGAGCCCCAGCTGCGCGAGAAGCTGTCCTCCGCGCTCACCGAGGCGGGCGGCCATGTGCTGCCGGAGCAGGACGGCGCGCTGCGCGTGACCGGGCTGCCGCTGCCCCGCATCAGCGACCTCGCGCACGAGGCGGACGTACGGCTGTGGGAGCTGTCGCCGCACCAGGCCTCGCTGGAGGAGGCGTACATGCGGATGACGCAGGGCGCCGTCGACTACCGCTCGACCATCGACCAGAAGGCCGGCCTGCAGCAGCCCCTGCCGCCCGGCGCCCAGCCGCCCGTGCCGGTCCCCGGCCAGGGCCAGCCGGGCTGGTACGCCCCGCCGCCGCCCCAGCAGGGCGGCCAGCCCTTCGCGATGACGACGACGCCGCCCCCCTCGGGTCCGTACGGCGGTGCGCCCGCGGGCGGGTACGCCACTCCGGGCACGGGAGCCAACCCGTACGCCGCTCCGGCCGCACCGGCCCCGCAGGCCCCGCAGGCCCCGCAGGGGCAGCCTCCGGTGGCCGCTCCCCCGGCCCCCACCGCCGACACAACCCAGCCCGAGGACGCCCGATGAGCACCCACCAGCCCCCGATGCCGCAGGCACCTGCCGCCGCGCCCGGCATGGCGTACCCCGGCTACAACTCGCCGATCCCGGTCGTGCGCACCCACCTCGGACACGCGCTGGCCTCCGAGTGGACGAAGATCAAGTCGGTGCGTTCCACGATGTGGACGCTCGGCGTGTTCGTCCTGCTCGTGCTCGGCATCGGCCTGCTGGCCGGTGTCGCGGTCCAGGGCTCCAGCTCCGACCTGTCCGGTGAGAGCCCGCTGACCCTCGGCTTCTTCGGCCTGCTGATCGGCATGATGTGCATCATCACGCTCGGCGTGCTGACCACGGCGTCCGAGTACGGCACGGGCATGATCCGTACCACGATGACCGCGTGCCCCAGCCGGGGCCGGGTGCTGGCCGCCAAGTCGATCGTGTTCTTCGTCATCGCGTTCGTGGTGACGCTGGCCACCGTGTCGCTCGTGGCGATGATGCACGCGTCCATGCTGGAGGGCCACGGCGCAAGCAGCCCGTCCGGCAGTGAGTGGCTGAAGGCCACGGTCGGCATCAGCCTCTACATCGCTCTGCTCGGGCTGCTCTCGCTGCTCGTCGGCTCGATCATCCGGCACTCGGCGGGCGCCATCACGATCATGATCGGCGCGGTGCTCGCCCCGCTGGTGATCGCGCTGTTCATGAACGCGTCGTCGCTGGAGAAGGTGCAGAAGGCGCTGCTCGAGTACTCGATCCCGAGCCAGATGGGCGTCTTCTACAACAACACCCTGAGCGAGTCCGGGCCGACGGGCTGGGATCCGCTGTGGATCATCCTGGTCGTGACGGCGGCCGCGTACGCCGGCGCCTACGCGCTGCTGCAGAGCCGGGACGTCTGACCGGGACGACTCAGAACTTCGGCGCGTTGCGGGACCGCTGCACCCTGATGGTGCGGCGGTCCTTCGCGTTCCAGCACGCCTTGTGCCAGTGGCGGCGGTCGTCGACGCCCGCGTGCTCGGGCCAGGCCACCACGTGCGGGACACCGGAGGGGATGAGCTGGTCGCAGCCGGGGCAGCGGTAGGTCTTGCCCTGCGCGCTCGTCCCGGCGACATGGCGCACGCTCCACTCCTCGCCCTGCCAGCTCTCCGTGGACTGCCAGCCGCCGTACCGGCCGGTGCGGTCGTCCTCGGCGCTCCCGCCGGACGATCCGTCGGTCTTCGGTCGATTGCGACGCGGGGACACGGGACACCTCTCGGGTCTATACAGGAAGCACGGGCTGCATCCAGCCTACGCGGCCTGAACGGGGGTACGCGTAGCGCACCAACCCGCACAAGTCCCCCTCCAGGGCGGCCCATTCTGCAGACAATCCGCAAATCTCCCCGCCAGGCCGTGTCCTCGGCACGTGTCAGACGGTTATGCCGGGTGGGGGAGCTCCGGTCGGAGCCAAGGAAGCAGGAAATGCGATGCGCGTAGGAAGTTTTGTGCTGGCGGCCCAGTTCCCGGGTCAGGGCCCTGGGGAAGCCCTGCACCGAGCGGTCCGCTCGGCGGAGGTCTCCGAGGAGGCCGGGCTGGACGCGGTGTGGCTCGCCGAGCACCACTTCGTGCCGTACGGCACGTGTCCGTCCGCGGTCACCCTGGCCGCCTTACTGCTCGGCCGCACCGAGCGTATCCGGGTCGGCACAGCGGTCAGCGTACTGCCCACGGCGCACCCGGTCGCCCTCGGCGAACAGGCCGCGCTGCTGCACCTGACGAGCGGCGGCCGGTTCACGCTGGGCGTGGGGCGCGGCGGACCGTGGGTGGACCTGGAGGTGTTCGGCACGGGCCTCGCGGCGTACGAGCACGGGTTCCCGGAATCACTCGATCTGCTGGTGCGCTGGCTGCGCGAACCGTCGGTGGCGGCTGCGGGTGAACGGTTCTCCTTCCGTGAGGTGCCCGTCGTCCCCCGCCCGTCGGAGGCGCTGACGGAGACGCCCGGACCCGAGGTCGTCGTCGCCTGCACCTCGCCGGGGAGCGTGCGGCTGGCCGCCGAGCGCGGGCTGCCGATGCTGCTCGGGATGCACGTCGGGGACGAGGAGAAGGCCGAGATGGTCGCGCTGTGGCGGCAGTTCGCCCGTGCCGCGGGCCGGCCGGCCGAGGAGATCGCGGACGCGGCCCACGTCTCGGCCGGCGTCTGCCAGATCGCGGACCGGCGCACGGACGCGGCGGAGACGCTGCTGAAGGCGATGCCGGGCTGGCTCAAACAGGGCCTTGAGGCCCATGTGACGGTCGACGGCCGGACGCGCTCGATGCGCGACCCGCTCGCCTACACCGAACTGCTCTGCGGGCTGCATCCGGTGGGCACCCCGCGGCTCGCCGCCGACCGGCTCGCGGCCACCTCGGAGCGCACCGGCATCTCCCGGTTCGCCCTCCTGGTCGAGGGCTCGGGCGACCTCGCGGCGACGGAGGAGAACCTACGGCGGCTGGGCAGCGAGGTACTCCCCCAGCTGCGCTGACCGGACGTCGACTCCCCTGCGCCAGGGGGGCTTGCCGCCCCAGTACGAATGCACCTCCCGCGAGTGGAGCGGCAAGCAAGCGGCTCACTGCGTCGGCAGCCCGGGAACTGCCCCGTCAGCAGTCCCGGAGCTCCGGCGACTGGTTCAGCAACTGATTGCGCACCGAGGTGAAGCGGGCCAACGTCTCGTCCACCGAGGCGTCCAGGGGGAACACCGCCACCCGGTGGCAGTTCTGGAAGGCCAGCCGCACCCCGAAGTGCCGCTGCAGCGCGCCGCGGATGGCGTCACTCGCGAGCGCGCGCAGCAGCTGACCGCGTGCCTGCTCGTCCGGCGGGGGCGTCTGGTTGTCGGCGAAGGGTCCGCCGTCCACCTTCAGCTGGGCCACCAGAGAGCTGATCATCTCCCATGCATAGGGCAGGGAGGTCCGGACGCAGTCGACGAATGCTGCTTCGTCGACCTCGCCTCGCTCGGCCTGTTCGAGTAGGGCCGGTGAGACGTCGAGCGACATGGGTTCTCCTCTCGCACCCCCGACGAGCAGGGGTTGCCGGACAGATAAGGGAGTTCGCGATATCGAACACGCTCAGTACACAGTTCGCGACCTCCCGTTCACTACGGTAGGCAACCGACGGTGACGGCACCAGCAGAATGCGTATATGGGACGGTCCCTTTAGGCACACAATCGGCCAGGGATGAACAAGAGTTTCCAGGGATGAAAGGGATGCCCCAGCGGACCCCTGTGACCGGTGGGAAGGGGAGAACTGAGGGCGAATCGCGTCCACCGGTGTGTGTCGAGTAGCGTTGCCGACCATGCGTCTCGTCATTGCCCGGTGCTCGGTCGACTACGCCGGCCGGCTCACCGCCCACCTGCCCTCGGCGCCCCGCCTGATCCTGGTCAAGGCGGACGGCAGCGTCTCCATCCACGCGGACGACCGGGCCTACAAGCCCCTCAACTGGATGTCGCCGCCCTGCACGTTGAAGGAGGGCACGGGCGAGGACGAGGGGGTCTGGACCGTGATCAACAAAGCGGGCGAGAAACTGATCATCACGATGGAGGAGATCCTCCACGATTCCTCGCACGAACTCGGCGTGGATCCCGGTCTGATCAAGGACGGCGTGGAGGCGCACCTGCAGGAGCTGCTCGCCGACCGCATCGAGACGCTGGGCGAGGGCTACAGCCTCATCCGCCGCGAGTACATGACCGCGATCGGCCCGGTGGACATCCTGTGCCGGGACGCGGACGGGCAGACGGTCGCGGTGGAGATCAAGCGCCGCGGTGAGATCGACGGCGTGGAGCAACTCACGCGCTACCTGGAGCTGTTGAACCGCGACCCGCATCTCGCCCCGGTCCGCGGCGTCTTCGCCGCCCAGGAGATCAAGCCCCAGGCCCGCGTCCTCGCGACCGACCGGGGCATCGGCTGCCAGGTCCTCGACTACGACGCCCTCAGGGGCATCGAGGACGACAAGCTGCGGTTGTTCTGAACGGTTCTTCCGGTACGCGCAAGAGGGCCGGTCCGTTACGGACCGGCCCTCTTGCCGTGCACGGGAGACCTCAGATCACGGAACCCGGGCCGTTGCTGTCCTGCGGTGCGCCCGCCGAGCTGCTGGACGCCGCCGGGCCGCTTGCCGTGTCGGTGGTCGACGGGGCGCTGGTCGTCGGTGTCGTCGACGGTGAGGGCGAGGGCGAGGAGGAGGGCGAGGAGGACGGGGTGCCCGAAGGGGTCGTCCTCGTCGGCGTCGGGGTGCCCGGCCGCGTCGTGTGCGGCTTGGACGGGGAGGGAGACGTACTCCCGCCGCCCGTGGGCTTCGTGCCGGTCGGGCTCGTCGAAGGCGCCGTCGTCGGCGGTGCCGGGTCGTCCGAGGTGCCGTCGGGGCCGGGGTCGGTCGGGGTGCTGGAGGGCGTGCTGGTCGAGCCGCTCGGGCCGTCGTCCTGCTTCGGGTCCGCGCCCAGGCTGCCGTCGTCCAGGCCCTGGCTCGCGGACGGGTTGACGTCGACGTTGCCGGCCGGGTTCCGGTCCGCGTTCTCGTGGGACGTCATGCCGAGGGTGACGACCGTGCCGAGCACGGCGGCGAGCAGGGTCCCGGAGCCGATCGCCACCAGGTTGCGGCGGGCCAGGCGGCGGATGCCTCCCGCGGGCTTGGCGGCCGGCGGCTGATGGGTGACCAGGGCCTCGGCGGAGGGGCCGTAGGGCGGGTAGGCGGCGGGCAGACCGCCGGGCGGCGAGGCGGACTCCTCGTGGCGTGCGTCCGGCACCTCCTCGCCCGCCATCGCCGCCGCCCCGGGCAGCTCGCCCGAGCGGTCGGCGACCAGCGCCAGGGCGCGGCGTCCGGCCACGGCGCCCCGCTTGTCGGCGAGGGTTCCACGCAGACCGCCGGAGGCCTCCAGCTCGGCGCGGGCCCGGTCGAACTGTCCGCCGCAGAGCGCGAGAATGCCCAACTCGTGGTGGAAGTAGACCTGTTCGGAGATCTCGCCGGCCAGCCGGGAGGCCTCCGCGCCGGAGCGCAGCGAGCGTTCCCAGGCACTCCAGTGCAGCCCGGCCGCGAAGGCGGGCGCGGCCGTGCGGGCAAGTCGTACGGTGACGCTCTCCTCGCCTTCGACGGGAGGCACCGTGGCGGGCACCACCACCGCGAGCGCGGCGAGGACCGCGTCGGCCTCGGCGCACACCCGCTCGGGGGTGACCGAGGGGTGCCCGGCCCACCAGGCGTAGTGCTCGGCGGCGGTCAGGGCCTGGGCCGGGGTGTCGGCGGCGTACCCGGCGGCCTCCAGCTGGGTCTGCACACCGGCCGCGAGGCGGTAGCGGGAGCCGACCGGGGAGACCAGGCCGCAGCTCGCGAGTTCGCCGAGGGCCGCGTCCGCGTGGGTGTCGCCGACCAGCGCGGGCAGGTGCGCCTGGTGCGGCACCTCACCGCCGAGGGCGACGGCGAGGCGAAGGGTGGCCCGGGCGGAGGCGCTGAGCCGGGAGGCGAGCAGCGGGGCGGGCGCGGCGGCCTCGCCGAGGGAGGGCAGCGGGACGTCCTCCGCCTCCGCCGCGTCCAGGGGTGCCTCGGCGGGGTGGCGTACGTCCTCGAAGACGCCGTACTCGTCCACCGCGCCGGTGCTGGCGCGCAGCTGGTCGCGCTGCCGGAGCAGGGCACCGGCCTGGACGAAGCGCAGGGGCAGGCCCTCGGACTCGAACCACAGGTCGCCGGCCCAGTTGGCCTCCTCCTCGGTGAGGACACGGCCGACGGCCAGCTCCAGGATCTCCACGCCGGCCGCGCGGTCCAGGCCGGTGAGGAAGACCTCCTCGACCTCGGAGTCGGCGGCAGGGGCGGGGACGTCCGGGGTGGCGCCGAGCAGGAAGGCGCACTCGGGGGTGGCCGCGAGCAGCTCGTCGAGGGCGGCGCCGCCGAACGCCAGGTCGTCCACGACGACGACCGCGCCGATCTCTCGGACCAGTTCGAGCAGTTGCTCCGGGTCGGGCCGGTACCGGGGGGAGTCGTGTACGGCGCGGAAGAGGTCGTACAGGAGGTCGGTGGCCGTGCGGTGGAAGCCGGTGAGCCGGACCACGCCGTCGGGGGCGAGGTCGGCGCAGTCCTCGGCGACCAGGTCGAGCAGGGCGGTACGGCCGGAGCCGCCGGGGCCGGTGAGGCGCACGGAGCGGCCGCGGGCGATGAGGCGGACCAGGCGTTCGCGTTCGTCCTGGCGTTCGAGGAGCACGGGCGTGGGCTGCGCCGGGCCCGGCGGTACGGGCGGCCGTGCGGCGCTCTCGGTCTCGGCGCGCTCGGCGGCGGTGCGCTTGCGGGGCCGGTCCGGCCGTTCTCCGGGCGGGCAGGGCTCTATCTCGCTGCCGTCGACGGGATTGACGGTCAGCAGGAAGTCGCCGGAGACGAGCTGCGCCGTACGGGCGAGCCCGGGCGCACTCTGGCCGAAGTCGGAGGTGAGGGATTCCCGGGGCGGTCGGCGGCTCGGAGCCTGGCCGTGCTCCTCGGGTCCCGGAGTGATCGGGTCCATGGGTTCAAGCCCCCCAAAAGCGTCGTGTGCCCAGAAATGCCGGCCCCTCCCGGCCTGCTGCACACTGCGCTGTCGCTTCTGGTCCGGGCCCGCTCGAGGGTTGCGAGGCAGCGGGCGACCGAACCCTAAACCTTCGCACAGTATCTACGACAGAGCGGGGTGCCGTGCGGTCCGAGACATCACAGTCCGGTGAGGATTGCCCTCGACGTGCCGTTCGGCGGCTGCGTCCGAGTCTCCCCCGTCGCCCGGTTCACACCCGATCCGGGCGTTGCGCCCGGTGCGGGTCACTGCCTGGGCGCATCACACCCGGGGCAGCGACTCCACCCCGATGCCGCCCTCGATGGCGAGGATGCGGTGCAGTCGGGTGGCCACCAGCAGGCGCTGCATCTGCGGCGGGACACCGCGCAGTACCAGACGGCGACCGCAGCGGCCGGCCCGCCGGTGGGCACCCATGATCACCCCGAGGCCGGTGGCGTCCCAGGAGTCCAGTTCGGACAGGTCGAGCACCAGGTCGCCGACTCCGTGGTCGACGGCCGAGTGCAGGGCCGTACGGGCGTCCGCCGCGCTGCGGACGTCGAGGCGGCCCCCGACGACCAGCTCGGCGTGGTCGCCCCTGATGTACATATGCGCTCCCCGTTGAGTGCGGTCTGGCGTACTCCGTGACGGTGCTGGTACTGGTGCTGTGCAACGTCTGACTGCCTGGGCGGCAGACCGGTTGCTGTTTGTAAGCGAACCGATACCGAATTCACCCCCGGGAGTGATGCCCTCGGGAGTGCGTCCGGTCGTGTACGGGTCAGTACTTGTAGAAGCCCTGCCCGCTCTTGCGTCCGATGTCACCGGCGTCCACCATCCGGCGCATCAGCTCCGGCGGGGCGAACTTCTCGTCCTGGGACTCGGTGTAGATGTTGCTGGTGGCGTGCAGCAGGATGTCCACGCCGGTCAGGTCCGCGGTGGCCAGCGGGCCCATGGCGTGGCCGAAGCCCAGCTTGCAGGCGAGGTCGATGTCCTCGGCCGTGGCGACGCCGGACTCGTACAGCTTGGTCGCCTCGACCACCAGGGCCGAGATGAGCCGGGTCGTGACGAAGCCGGCCACGTCACGGTTGACGACGATGCAGGTCTTGCCGACGGACTCGGCGAACTCCCGTGCGGTGGCGAGGGCTTCGTCGCTGGTCTTGTAGCCGCGGACGAGTTCGACGAGCTGCATCATCGGCACCGGGGAGAAGAAGTGCACACCGACGACCCGCTCGGGGTGCGCGGTGGCCGCCGCGATCTTGGTGATCGGGATGGCGGAGGTGTTGGAGGCGAGCACGGTGTCCTCGCGCACGATCTTGTCGAGCGCGCGGAAGATCTCGTGCTTGACCTCCAGCTTCTCGAAGACGGCCTCCACGACGATGTCGGCGTCGGCGGCGGCGTCCAGGTCGGTGGTCGCGGTGATGCGGCCGAGGGCGGCGTCGGCGGCGTGCGCCTCCAGCTTGCCCTTGCCGACGAACTTGTCGTACGAGGCCTTGATGCCGTCGGTGCCGCGCTTCAGTGCCTCGTCGGTGACGTCGCGCAGGACGACGTCCCAGCCCGCCTGTGCGGCGACCTGGGCGATGCCGGATCCCATGAGACCGGCCCCGATGACGGCGAGCTTCCCTGCCACTCCGACTCCCTCAACGCTGTTGACGTCTGCCTCTTCGGCGGACCATAGCGCTCCGGAGCCGCTGTGTGACCGGTAAGTAACGCGCGTCACGTCTCAATTGACGGACATCACACCGGCAGGGGTCAGGACGGGCCACGGACGGCGTAGTTGAGGACCTTTTCGCTCAACAGGTCCTCGATGTCACCGAGGAGGATGAGCACTTCTCGTGATACTTCGACCGGTTTGCGCCCGGCGAGCATTTCCCGGCCGATGGCGACGAAGACGGCTTGGTGGATCCAGCAGATCTGACCGGCCATCAGGTCCGGCAGTGGATCGTCGGCGGCGGCGCCGGTCTCCTCGCGCAGGACCGCCTCCACGTTGTCGTGGATCTCCTGCTGCAGGCTCCACAGCCGGGAGCGCAGCGGCGGCGCCTCGTGGATGACGCGCATGAAGCGGTCGTACCCCTCCATCAGCCCCACCCGGGGCGAGACGGCCTCGACCTCCCCGCGCAGCTCACGCAGGACGGCGCAGGCGGCGGACTCCCCCGCGTCCCGGCCCCGCACCCAGCGGCCGAGCCGGTCGACCATGCCCGCGGAGCGGTCGAAGAAGAGGTCCTCCTTGGCCGGGAAGTAGTTGTAGACGGTGTTGACGGAGACGTTCGCCGCCTCGGCGATCTCCGCCATCGTCACGGCATCGAAGCCGCGTTCCAGGAACAGCCCGGTGGCGACATCCGAGAGGTACTGCCTGGTCTGCCGCTTCTTCCGCTCCCTGAGCCCTTCAGCCATGTCCGCATCCTAACTTTGCTGGATCCACTGAAAACTTGGGGTCGTTGCAAAATTTCAGAGACTCTGTTTTTCTGTGGGCATGGCAGCAGTCATCAGCGCGGCCGGCCTGGCCCGCACCTTCCAGACCAAGCACGGCCCCGTCGAGGCCGTGCGCGGCGTCGACCTCACCGTCCGCGAGGGCGAGATCCTCGGCTTCCTCGGCCCCAACGGCGCGGGCAAGACGACCACCCTGCGGATGCTCACCACCCTGCTCAGGCCCACCGGCGGCGCGGCCACCGTCGCCGGGCACGACCTGGCGACCGACCCGGCCGGGGTCCGCCGGGCCTCCGGCTACGTCGCCCAGTCCGGCGGGGTGGACCCGCAGATCTCGGTCCGGGAGGAACTGGTCACCCAGGGCCGGATGTACCGCCTGCCGAAGGCCGAGGCGGTCGCACGCACCGCGGAACTCGCCCGGGACCTGGACCTCACCGAGCTGCTCGACCGGAAGACGGCCGCGCTCTCCGGCGGCCAGCGGCGGCGCCTGGACATCGCGATGGCGCTCACCCATCGCCCGAGGGTGCTGTTCCTGGACGAGCCGACGACCGGCCTGGACCCCGGCAGCCGCGCCGACCTGTGGGACCTGGTCCGGCGGCTGCGCGACGCGTACGGCACCACGGTCTTCCTGACCACCCACTACCTGGACGAGGCCGACGCCCTCGCCGACCGCCTCGTGGTCGTCGACCGGGGCGTGGTCGTGGCCGACGGCACACCGAGCGCGCTCAAGCTGGAGCACGGCGGCTCGATCGACGCCACCCTCCAGGACACCTTCCTCGCCATCACCGGCCGCGGCCCCGCCCCGGCGGACGCCGCCCCTGTAGCCGTCTAGGACCGCCCGCATGCTTCTTCACGACACGGCCCTCGTCTACGGCCGCTATCTCCGCCAGTCCCTGCGCTCCCGCTTCGCCCTGCTCTTCGGCGTGCTGACGCCGCTCCTCTATCTCCTCTTCTTCGGGCCCCTGCTCACCGACCTGCCGCTGGGCGAGGAGGGCACCTCCTGGCAGGTGCTGGTGCCCGGGCTGCTGCTCCAACTCGGCCTCTTCGGGGCGCTGTTCGCGGGGTTCACGATCATCATGGAGAACGCCCAGGGGGTGGTGGAGCGGATGCGGGTGACGCCGGTCAGCCGCCTCGCACTGCTCCTCGGCCGGGTGCTGCGGGACGCCACGGTCTTCGTCCTCCAGGCGGTGCTGCTGGTGCTCGCGGCGGTGGTGATGGGCCTGCGCGCACCCCTGCCGGGCATTCTCATCGGCTTCGCGTTCGTCGCCCTGCTCACCCTCTCGCTGGCCTCGCTGTCCTACGCGGTGGCGATGAGGGTCCGCACCCCGCAGGAGTTCGGCCCGCTGATCAACGCGCTGTCGATGCCGTCGATGCTGCTGTCCGGCCTGATGCTCCCGATGACCCTCGCGCCCACCTGGCTGGACGTGCTCTCGCACTTCGTCCCTTTCCGCTATCTGGTGGACGCGGTGCGCGACGCGTACGTCGGCCAGTACACGAGCGCGCACATGCTGTACGGCGTGCTCGTCGCGGTCGGCTTCGCAGGACTCGCCGTGACGGTGGGCACACGCGTGTTCCGTACGGCCGGGGCGTAACTACGCTGGCCACATGGTCAATCTGACGCGCATCTACACCAGGACCGGCGACCAGGGCACCACCGCCCTCGGCGACATGAGCCGGGTCGCCAAGACCGACCTCAGGATCTCGGCGTACGCCGATGCCAACGAGGCCAATGCGGTGATCGGCACCGCGATCGCGCTGGGCGGGCTGGACGAGGAGATCGTCACGGTCCTCACCCGCGTCCAGAACGACCTGTTCGACGTGGGCGCGGACCTGTCGACGCCGGTCGTGGAGAACCCCGAGTTCCCGCCGCTCAGGGTCGAGCAGTTCTACATCGACCGGCTGGAGGCGGACTGCGACCGCTTCAACGAGCGGTTGGAGAAGCTGCGCTCCTTCATCCTCCCCGGCGGCACGCCCGGCGCTGCCCTGCTCCACCAGGCGTGCACGGTGGTCCGCCGGGCCGAGCGCTCCACCTGGGCGGCCCTGGAGGTGCACGGCGCCCAAGGAGAGGACGGCAGCATGAACCCGCTCACCGCGACCTACCTCAACCGCCTCTCGGACCTGCTGTTCATCCTCGCCAGGACCGCAAACAAGGAGACCGGGGACGTGCTGTGGGTCCCGGGCGGTGAACGCTAGCGCTGCCGCTTGGGGAACAGTGTGTAGCTGGCGGCGATGATCACATTGATGCCGATCAGCCACAGCATGCGTTCCTGCCACGCCCGCAGCGAGCCGGTCCGGCCCTCGCCCCCGACGTACCAGACCGCACCCTGCAGCAGGACCGTCGCGACGAGTGCGGCCAGGATCCAGCGGGCCGCGACCTTCCACTCGTGGACGGCGCGGGCCGTGCCGTACTTCGGGGGCCTGACCGGGGGTGGGCCGCCCGCGAAGCGGTGCGCCACCCGGGCGTCGGCCCACCTGATCGTGGAGTGGCCGAGCCCGACGGTGAAGCCGATGTAGACGGCGGCGAGGCCGTGCCGCCAGTCGGGCTCCGCGCCGTTCCTGAGGTCGATGGCGGTGACCACGAACAGCACCACCTCCAGCAGCGGCTCGCACAGCAGCAGCGCGAGGCCCGTGCGGGGCATGCGCCACAGGTAGCGGAAGGCCAGCCCGGCGGCCAGCAGCACCCAGAAGGCCACCTCACAGGCGACGATCAACCCGACGATCACGGTTCGCTCCCTTCGCTCCCCCGTCCAGGCTCGCGTCGGCCGGCGCGCGGTTCATCGTCGCCGCGGGCGAAGTCGCCGTAATCGAAAGTTGCAGTCCAGGACCGTTCCCGGGAAGCACGCGGAGCCGCCGCGGGCCGTGTTGGATGGGGTCATGTCCCTCGCACTGCCCCGCCCGCACCGCGACGACCTGCGCATCGCCGTGGGCGGGCTGCTCGGCGGGGTGCTGCTGTGGGCGCTGGGCATCCATCCGCGCGTGGCCTCGGACAGCCTCGTGCTGTGGCACGCGCCCTGGGCTCCGCTGGTGCCGCTCGTGGTGACCGCCGCCTGCGAGCCGCTGCGCCGCACCCGGCCCCGCCTCGGCCTGCTGATCGGCACGGCCGTGCTGCCCCTGGACACCGTGACCCTGGGCAGCGTCGTCACGATCGTGCTGTACACCGACCTGATGTACGCGGCCGTCCTGTACGGCAGCCCCGCCGCCGCCCGCCGCATCCCCTGGATCACCGGCATGCTGACGGTCCTCGGCGGGGTCGTACCCGCCGCCCTCTGGCGCGACCCGCAGGGCCTGCTGATCGGTGTGGGTGTCGGCGTGGTCGCGTTCGCGCCCGCCTCCACCGGCTGGGTGGTGCGCAACCACCGCAACGCGGCCGAGGCCGCCCGGCTGCGCGCCGAACAGACCGCGTTGCTGGCCGAGATGGACCGCGTCCAGGCGGTCACCGCCGAACGGGCCCGGTTCGCCCGGGAGTTGCATGACATGGTCGCCAACCACCTGTCCGCGATCGCCATCCACTCCACGGCCGCACTCTCCCTCGACGACCCGAAGACCTCCCAGGACGCCCTGGCCGTCATCCGGGAGAACAGCGTCGAGGGACTGGCCGAGATGCGGCGGCTGATCGGGATCCTGCGGGACAGCTCCGGCGACCATGAGCCCGCCGCGTCCCCCACGCTCGACGGCCTCGGCGCCCTGGTGGACGGCGCCTGCGCCAACGGCCTGGATGTCACGCTCGACGCCGGCCACGACAGCGTGCCCGCGCCGGTCGAGCTGGCCGCCTACCGGATCGTGCAGGAATCGCTGACCAACGCCCTGAAGCACGCGGCGCGGGGGCACGTCCGCGTCAGCCTGCGCCAGGAGAACGACACCCTGCACGTGCGGGTGACCAGCCCCTACCGGGCCGGCGACACCCCGCGCGCGCCCGGCTCGGGGTCGGGTCTGGCCGGGATGCGGGAACGGGCGGCGCTGCTCGGCGGCGGATTCGAGGCCGGACCCGAGGACGGGCACTGGGCCGTCCGTGCCGCTCTTCCGCTCACCGAAGGAGACCCCGTATGAACCCCGCGATCCGGGTCCTGGTCGCCGAGGACCAGTCCGCCGTCCGCGCCGGTCTCGTCCTCATCCTGCGCAGCGCGCCCGACATCGACGTGGTCGGCGAGGCGGCGGACGGCGAGCAGGCGGTCGCGCTGGCCCGTCAGCTGCGGCCCGACCTGGTCCTGATGGACGTCCAGATGCCGCGCCTGGACGGGGTGTCGGCGACCCGGCAGGTCGTGACGGAGCAGCTCGCGGACGTCCTCGTTCTCACCACCTTCGACCTCGACGAGTACGTGTTCGGGGCACTGCGGGCGGGGGCGGCCGGGTTCCTGCTGAAGAACACCGAGGCGAAGGACCTGCTGCAGGCGGTGCGGACGGTGGCCCGTGGGGAGGGGATCGTCGCTCCGGCCGTCACCCGGCGGCTGATCGCCGAGTTCGCCGCGCAGCCGGTGCGCGGGACGACGGCCGACCCGGCCGTGCTGGACGGCCTGACCCGGCGTGAGCGCGAGGTGCTGTCGTGCATCGGCGAGGGGCTGTCCAATGCCGGGATCGCGGCGCGGCTGGAGATGGCGGAGGGCACGGTGAAGACGCACGTCAGCCGACTACTGGCGAAGCTGGAGCTGCGCAGCCGCGTACAAGCGGCCGTTCTGGCCCAGGAGTTGGGGATCTAGCGGGGCCCGGGGGGCAAGTGGTCCAGACCTATTGACCTGTGGTCCAGACCTTTCTATTCTCGCGGCACCGTGGGCGTGAAGGCTCAGTCATGCCCCTGACATCCCTAACAGAAGAGGGAGGCGCAGCATGCGCTTCAGACACAGAGCCGCGGCAGGGTTCGCGACCCTGTTGCTCCCCCTGGCCGGCCTGGTCGGTCTCGCGGGCCCCGCCCAGGCAGCGGGCAACGCCACTGCCACCTACAGCAAGACCAGCGACTGGGGAACCGGGTTCGGCGGTCAGTGGACCATCAAGAACACCGGTACCAGCTCCATCAGTTCCTGGACCGTCGAGTGGGACTTCCCCTCCGGTACGTCCGTCACCTCCGCGTGGGACGCGGACGTCACGAACTCCGGCACCCACTGGACCGCCAAGAACAAGTCCTACAACGGCACCCTGGCCCCCGGCGCCTCCGTCTCCTTCGGCTTCAACGGCGCCGGCTCCGGCTCCCCGTCCAACTGCAAGCTCAACGGCGACAGCTGTGACGGCACCACGGTCCCCGGCGACGCGGCCCCCTCCGCCCCCGGCACCCCGACCGCCTCCTCCGTCACCGACACCTCGGTGAAGCTCGGCTGGAGCGCGGCCACCGACGACAAGGGCGTCAAGAACTACGACGTGCTGCGTGACGGCAAGGTCGTCGGCACCGTGACGACCACGTCGTACACGGACACCGGCCTCACCGCCGGCACCGACTACTCCTACACCGTGCGGGCCCGCGACACCGCCGACCAGACCGGCCCCGCCAGCGGCGCGGTGGCCGTCCACACCACCGGCGGCGGCACCACACCCCCGCCCACCGGCAACAAGGTCAAGCTCGGCTACTTCACCGAGTGGGGCATCTACGGCCGCAACTACAACGTCAAGAACCTGGTGACGTCCGGCTCGGCCGCGAAGATCACCCACATCAACTACGCGTTCGGCAACGTCACCAACGGCCAGTGCGCCATCGGCGACTCCTACGCCGACTACGACAAGGCCTTCACCGCCGACCAGTCGGTCAGCGGCGTGGCCGACACCTGGGACCAGCCGCTGCGCGGCAACTTCAACCAGCTGCGCGAGCTGAAGGCCAAATACCCGAACATCAAGGTGATCTGGTCCTTCGGCGGCTGGACCTGGTCCGGCGGCTTCGCGCAGGCGGCGGCCAACCCGACCGCCTTCGCCCAGTCCTGCTACAACCTGGTCGAGGACCCGCGCTGGGCCGATGTCTTCGACGGCATCGACATCGACTGGGAGTACCCGAACGCCTGCGGCCTGTCCTGTGACACCAGCGGGGCGGCGGCCTTCAAGAACGTGATGTCCGCACTGCGCGCCAAGTTCGGCAGCAACAACCTGGTCACGGCCGCGGTCACCGCCGACGGCTCGGCCGGCGGCAAGATCGAGGCCGCCGACTACGCGGGCGCCGCCCAGTCCGTCGACTGGTACAACGTGATGACGTACGACTTCTTCGGCGCCTGGGACGCCCAGGGCCCGACGGCTCCGCACTCCCCGCTCACCTCGTACAGCGGCATCCCGAAGGCGGGCTTCACCACCGCCGACGCGATGGCCAAGTACAAGGCGATCGGCGTCCCCGCGAGCAAGCTGCTCATCGGCATCGGCTTCTACGGCCGCGGCTGGACCGGGGTCACCCAGGACGCCCCGGGCGGCACCGCCACGGGACCGGCCGCGGGCACGTACGAGCAGGGCATCGAGGACTACAAGGTCCTCAAGACGTCCTGCCCGGCAACCGGCACCGTCGCGGGCACGGCGTACGCGCACTGCGGCAGCAACTGGTGGTCGTACGACACCCCCGCCACCATCGCCTCCAAGATGGCGTGGGCCAAGACCCAGGGTCTGGGCGGTGCGTTCTTCTGGGAGTTCAGCGGTGACACCAGCAACGGCGAGCTGGTGAGCGCCATCAGCAACAACCTGTAGAACCGCCAAGCGACATCGACGCTCCCCCAGACTTCGTCCGGGGGACCCCCACCCAGCGGGTGAATGTGGCTACGCCACATTCACCCGCTGTCCAGGTGGGGCTGCCTCCAGCCACGCGAGAAATCCGGTCAGCGCGTCTTCGCTCATGGCCAGCTCCAGGCGCGTACCCCGGTGGGTACAGGCGAGGACGACCGCGTCGGAGAGCAGCGCCAGCTCCTCCTCGCCCTCGGGCAGCCGGCGGCCGGCCACCTCGATCGCGGCACGCTCCAGGGTGCGGCGCGGGCGGAGGGCGTAGGAGAAGACGCGGTACCACTCGATGCGGTCGCCGTTGTAGCGGGCGACGCCGTAGCTCCAGCCCTTGCCGTTGGTGTCCGGTTTCTCGGGCACGTCCCAGCGCAGGGAACAGTCGAAGGTGCCGCCGGAGCGCTGGATCAGTCTGCGGCGCAGTCCGAACAGGAAGAGACCCACCACCACGAGCGCGATCACGATCCCGCACACAGTCAGAGCGAGGACCATCGACACCGACCTCCTCGTCTCCCTGATAGGGGAACTATGTTCGAACTAGGTAATGGAACGGGAAAAACACCCACATCTGCCTCAGCCGCGGTCGGCACCGGATTGCTCCGGGCCGACCGCGGCTGAGTGACGTCATCACACGGCGCGACGGATCAACGCGCCGCCGTCGCCGCCCGCAGGCGGACATCCGCACGGCGCTGGGCCTCCGCGTCGTCCTCCGCCTTCGCGCGCTCGAGCTCGCGCTCCGCGCGCTGGACATCGATCTCGTCCGACAGCTCGGCGATCTCGGCCAGCAGCGACAGCTTGTTGTCCGCGAACGAGATGAAACCGCCGTGCACCGCGGCGACGACCGTTCCACCATCACTCGTACGGATGGTCACCGGGCCCGACTCCAGCACACCGAGCAGCGGCTGGTGACCGGGCATGACGCCGATGTCGCCGGACGTGGTGCGCGCGACGACCAGGGTGGCCTCGCCGGACCAGACCTGGCGGTCGGCGGCGACCAGCTCGACGTGCAGCTCAGCAGCCAAGAGTGGCTCCTCGGGTCACCACCCGGCGGTAGTGCCGGGTGTTGGGGTCAATTCTAAGGGGCGTGAGAGAGGGGGCGGGACGCGCCCGCCCCCTCATATGAGCGCGAGGCTCAGGAGACGCCCAGCTCCTTGGCGTTGGCCTTGAGGTCCTCGATGCCACCGCACAGGAAGAACGCCTGCTCCGGGAAGTGGTCGTACTCGCCGTCGCAGATCGCGTTGAAGGCCGCGATCGACTCGTCCAGCGGGACGTCCGACCCGTCGACGCCGGTGAACTGCTTGGCGACGTGGGTGTTCTGGGACAGGAAGCGCTCCACGCGACGGGCACGGTGGACGACTAGCTTGTCCTCCTCGCCCAGCTCGTCGATACCGAGGATCGCGATGATGTCCTGGAGGTCCTTGTACTTCTGCAGCACCGTCTTGACACGCATGGCGGTGTTGTAGTGGTCCGCCGCGATGTAGCGCGGGTCCAGGATGCGGGACGTGGAGTCCAGCGGGTCCACGGCCGGGTAGATGCCCTTCTCGGAGATCGGACGGGAGAGAACCGTCGTCGCGTCGAGGTGGGCGAACGTGGTGGCCGGGGCCGGGTCGGTCAGGTCGTCCGCGGGGACGTAGATCGCCTGCATCGAGGTGATCGAGTGACCACGGGTCGAGGTGATGCGCTCCTGGAGGAGACCCATCTCGTCGGCCAGGTTCGGCTGGTAGCCCACCGCGGAGGGCATACGGCCGAGCAGGGTCGAGACCTCGGAACCGGCCTGCGTGAAGCGGAAGATGTTGTCGATGAAGAACAGCACGTCCTGCTTCTGCACATCGCGGAAGTACTCCGCCATGGTCAGACCGGCGAGGGCCACGCGCAGACGGGTGCCCGGGGGCTCGTCCATCTGACCGAAGACCAGCGCGGTCTTGTCGATGACGCCCGAGTCCGCCATCTCCTCGATGAGGTCGTTGCCCTCACGGGTGCGCTCGCCGACACCGGCGAACACGGAGACACCGTCGTGGTTGTTGGCGACGCGGTAGATCATCTCCTGGATGAGCACCGTCTTGCCGACGCCGGCACCGCCGAACAGACCGATCTTTCCACCCTTGACGTACGGGGTGAGAAGGTCGATGACCTTGACGCCGGTCTCGAACATCTCGGTCTTCGACTCGAGCTCGTCGAAGTTCGGGGCCTTGCGGTGGATGCCCCAGCGCTCGCCCTCGTACTGCTCGTCGACGTTCAGCACCTCACCGAGGGTGTTGAACACCTTGCCCTTGGTGAAGTCGCCGACCGGCACGGTGATGGAGGCGCCGGTGTCGGTGACCGCGGCCTGGCGGACCAGACCGTCGGTGGGCTGCATGGAGATGGTGCGGACCAGGCCGTCACCCAGGTGCTGGGCGACCTCCAGGGTCAGCGTCTTCTTCGCGCCGTCCTGGGCCGGGTCGGCCACCTCGACGTGAAGGGCGTTGTAGATGTCCGGCATGGCGTCGACGGGGAATTCCACGTCGACGACCGGGCCGATGACCCGGGCGACGCGGCCCGTGGCAGCGGCCGTCTCAACTGTCGTCGTCATTACCTGTCACTCCCCGCGGTCGCGTCGGCCAGGGCTGCGGAGCCACCGACGATCTCGCTGATTTCCTGGGTGATTTCGGCCTGGCGGGCCGCGTTGGCAAGACGGGAGAGCGTGGTGATCAGCTCGCCCGCGTTGTCTGTGGCCGACTTCATCGCGCGCCGCGTGGCGGCGTGCTTGGAGGCGGCCGACTGGAGCAGCGCGTTGTAGATACGGCTCTCCACGTAGCGCGGCAGCAGGGCGTCGAGGACGTCCTCCGCCGAGGGCTCGAAGTCGTACAGCGGGAGGATCTCGCCCTTCGGCGCCGCCTCCTTCGCCACGTCTTCGAGGCTGAGCGGCAGCAGACGGTCGTCGAGCGCCGTCTGCGTCATCATCGACACGAACTCGGTGAAGACGATGTGGAGTTCGTCCACGCCACCCTCGGCCGTGTCCTTCTCGATGGCCTCGATCAGCGGAGCCGCGACCTTCTTCGCGTCCGCGTACGTGGGCTCGTCGGTGAAGCCCGACCACGACTCCGCGACCTTGCGCTCACGGAAGTTGTAGTGGGCCAGACCGCGGCGGCCGACGATGTACGTGTCGACCTCCTTGCCCTCGGCCTCGAGACGCTCGGTCAGCTGCTCCGCCACCTTGATGGCGTTGGAGTTGAAGGCGCCGGCGAGACCACGGTCGCTCGTCAGGAGCAGCACCGCGGACCGCACGACCGTCTCGGCCTGCGTGGTCAGCGGGTGCTTCGTGTTCGAGCCGGTACCGACCGCCGTGACCGCGCGGGTCAGCTCGGTCGCGTACGGCGTGGAGGCCACCACCTTGCGCTGCGCCTTGACGACACGCGAGGCGGCGATCATCTCCATCGCCTTCGTGATCTTCTTGGTCGCGGAGACGGATCGGATGCGACGCTTGTAGACCCGGAGCTGGGCTCCCATGAGTCAGGTCCCTTCCGTCGTCACTTGGCCGTGGCGGCCGGCGCGTCTTCGCCGAGAAGCTTGCCGTCCGAGGTCTCGAACTGCTTCTTGAAGTCCGCGATGCCGTCGGCGATGGCGGTGAGGGTGTCGTCCGACATCTTGCCGCCCTCCTTGATGGAGGTCATGAGGCCCTGCTCCTTGCGGTGCAGGTACTCCAGGAGCTCCTTCTCGAAGCGGCGGATGTCGGCGACCGGCACGTCGTCCATCTTGCCGGTGGTACCGGCCCACACGGAGACGACCTGGTCCTCGGTCGGCATCGGCTGGTACTGAGCCTGCTTGAGCAGCTCGACCAGGCGCTGACCGCGCTCCAGCTGCGCCTTCGACGCGGCGTCCAGGTCGGAACCGAAGGCGGCGAACGCCTCCAGCTCGCGGTACTGGGCGAGGTCCAGACGCAGACGGCCGGAAACCTGCTTCATCGCCTTGTGCTGGGCGGAGCCACCGACGCGGGAGACCGAGATACCGACGTTCAGGGCCGGACGCTGGCCGGCGTTGAACAGGTCGGACTCCAGGAAGCACTGGCCGTCGGTGATGGAGATGACGTTGGTCGGGATGAACGCCGACACGTCGTTCGCCTTGGTCTCGACGATCGGCAGACCCGTCATCGAACCGGCGCCCAGGTCGTCGGAGAGCTTCGCGCAGCGCTCCAGCAGACGGGAGTGCAGGTAGAAGACGTCACCCGGGTAGGCCTCACGGCCCGGCGGGCGGCGCAGCAGCAGGGACACGGCGCGGTAGGCGTCGGCCTGCTTCGAGAGGTCGTCGAAGATGATGAGGACGTGCTTGCCCTCGTACATCCACTGCTGGCCGATGGCCGAACCGGTGTACGGCGCCAGGTACTTGAAGCCGGCCGGGTCGGACGCCGGGGCGGCGACGATGGTCGTGTACTCCAGCGCGCCGGCCTCGTCGAGGGCGCCACGCACGGAGGCGATGGTCGAGCCCTTCTGGCCGATGGCGACGTAGACGCAGCGGACCTGCTTCTTCGGGTCGCCGGAGCGCCAGTTGTCACGCTGGTTGATGATCGTGTCGACGGCCAGGGCGGTCTTGCCGGTCTGGCGGTCACCGATGATCAGCTGACGCTGGCCACGGCCGATCGGGGTCATCGCGTCGACGGCCTTGTAGCCGGTCTCCATCGGCTCGTGCACCGACTTACGGGCCATGACGCCCGGAGCCTGCAGCTCAAGGGCGCGACGACCGCTGGTCTCGATCTCGCCGAGACCGTCGATCGGGTTGCCGAGCGGGTCGACGACGCGGCCGAGGTAGCCCTCGCCGACGGCCACGGAGAGCACCTCACCGGTGCGCTGCACCGGCTGACCCTCCTCGATGCCGCTGAACTCACCGAGGACGATGGCACCGATCTCGCGCTCCTCGAGGTTGAGGGCGAGGCCGAGGGTGCCGTCCTCGAACTTCAGCAGTTCGTTGGCCATGGCCGAGGGCAGGCCCTCGACCTTCGCGATGCCGTCGCCGGCAAGGGTGACCGTACCGACCTCCTCGCGCGAGGCCGCGTCCGGCTTGTACGCCTGGACAAAGTTCTCCAGCGCGTCCCGGATCTCCTCCGGCCGGATCGTGAGCTCCGCCATCTGGGTTCCCTGCTCTCCTTGTTGGGCCCGAAGTTTCACTTGGGGGGGATGGGGACTCCCCCCTGTAAGAGGTGAATCCTCTGCACGGCCCAACCAGGGCCGTAGGTACGTTCTTCTTGAGTTGCTGCTAGCTCGCCATGCGGCGGGCGGCGTCGTCCAGCCGGTCCGCGAGGGAGCCGTTGATGACTTCGTCACCGACCTGCACCCGGATCCCGCCGATCACATCGGGGTCCACGTCCAGGTTGAGGTGCATCCGACGGCCGTAGAGCTTCGCCAGGGCGTCACCCAGGCGCTGCTTCTGCGGGTCGCTCAGCGGCACCGCCGAGGTGACGGTCGCCACCAGACGGTCCCGACGCTCGGCGGCGAGCTTGGACAGGGACTCCAGTCCCGCTTCCAGGCTACGTCCACGCGGCGCGGTCACGAGGCGCGTCACCAGGCGCTCGGTGGCGGGCTTGGCCCGGCCGCCGAGGAGCTGGTGCAGCAGCTCGACCTTCGCGGAAGCCTTCGCGGCCCGGTCGGTCAGCGCAGCACGCAGTTCGGTGTTCGAGGAGACGATCCGGCCGAACCGGAACAGCTCGTCCTCGACGTCGTCGAGTGTGCCCGTCTTCTGCGCGGCGGTGAGGTCGGCGATGTCCGCCAGCTCCTCCAGCGCGTCGACCAGGTCACGGGGCTGCGACCAGCGGGAACGGGCCAGTCCGGACACCAGGTCGGCGGTCGGGCCGCTGACCTGGCCGCCGATCAGGCGCTGGACCAGCTCGGCCTTGGCCTCGCCGGGCTTCGCCGGGTCGGTGAGGACCCGGCGCAGGCCGACCTCACGGTCGAGCAGCGCGGTGACGGCCGCCAGCTCGTCGGCGAGCTGCACGGCGTCCACGGACGTGGAGTCCGTCAGCGCGTCGAGGCGCTCGCGTGCGGCCGCCAGGGCCTCGCGGCTCGCTCCGTTCATCGCGTGGCCTCGGCCTTCTCCTCGAGCTCGTCGAGGAAGCGGTCGATGACACGGCTCTGGCGGGCGTGGTCCTCGAGGGACTCGCCGACGAGCTTGCCGGCCAGTTCGGTGGCGAGCTTGCCGACGTCCTGACGCAGCGCGGACGCGGCGACCTTGCGGTCGGCGTCGATCTGCGTGTGGCCGGCGGCGACGATCTCCTCGCGCTGTCGCTGGCCCTCGGCACGCATCTCGGCGATGAGCGTGGCACCCTGCTCCTGCGCCTCCTGACGCAGGCGCGCGGCCTCGTGCCGGGCTTCGGCGAGCTGGGCCTTGTACTGCTCAAGGACGCTCTGGGCCTCGACCTTCATGGCGTCGGCCTCTTCGATACCGCCTTCGATCGCCGCTCGGCGCTCCTCCAGAACCTTGTTGATGTTCGGAAGCAGCTTCTTCCAGAAGAAGAAGAACACGATGGCGAAGGCGATGGTGCCGACGAGCAGCTCGGGACCGGCCGGGATGAGCGGGTTCTGCTCAGTCTCCTCGGCCGCCAGCTGTGCCAGGTTGGCGATCACATCAGTGCCTTTCGTCGATACGTGTCGGTAGGAAGTCTTACTTCACACCGAACACGAACGGCATGACGATGCCGATGAGGGCGAGCGCCTCACAGAAGGCGAAGCCGAGGATCTGGTTGGCACGGATCAGGCCGGCGGCCTCGGGCTGGCGGGCGAGGGCCTGGGTGCCGTTGCCGAAGATGATGCCGACGCCGATGCCGGGGCCGATAGCCGAGAGGCCGTAACCGACGGAACCGATGGAACCGGAGACAGCGGCGAGGGTCTCAGTGGCAGCCATGCTGAATCTTCCTTCTCTTTACGGACCGGTGGGGGTTGGCCACCGGACGACCGGGGGGGTGTGGGAGGGGCTCAGTGGTGCTCGGCGAGAGCGCCCTGAATGTACGAGCAGGCCAGCAGTACGAAGACGTACGCCTGGACGGCCTGGACGAAAAGCTCGAACAGGATCATGGCCATGGTCATCACGAAGGAGATACCGGCGGCCGGGATCATCCAGCTGTTCAGCAGGTACCAGGAGGCGACGGTGAACATCACCAGCATCAGGTGACCGGCGAACATGTTGGCGAAGAGTCGCACCGCGTGCGTGAACGGGCGGACCAGCAGGTTCGAGAAGAACTCGATGAGCATGACGAGCGGGAGAACCGCGCCGAGCGACTTGTCGTAGCCCGTGACGTTCTTGAAGAACCCGACGAAGCCGTGGCGCTTGAAGGTCAGCCCGACCCAGAGGACCCAGATCATCGCGGCCAGAACCACCGGGAAGGCGAAGACCGAGGCGATCGGGAACTGCGCCAGCGGGATCACGGACCAGATGTTCATGATCCAGACGAAGAAGAAGAGGGAGACCATGAGCGGCACCCACTTCTCGCCCTCGCGCTTGCCGAGGGTCTCGTACACGATGCCGCGGCGCACGAAGTCGTAGCCGGCCTCGCCGACCATCTGGAGCTTGCCCGGGACGACCTTGGCCTTGCCGAACGCCGCCCAGAAGAACGCGACGACGAGCACGGAGGTGACGAGCGCGAGCAGCATCACCTTGTTGAACTCGAACCCGCCGACCGTGGCGAGCGGCTTGAACAGGAACGAGTGCAGGCCCGGAGCCGGGAAGCCGCACCCGTTGTCGGACATGATCCGACAACTCCAGTCAAAGGCGAGCTGGGTCTGGTCAGCACTCACCGCGGGCTCCTTCGGCGTGACGCATGGGTACGGCAACCTCGTTGTGTCGGCGCGGCACACGGCCGCGGATCGGCACCGGACTGGTGTTATTTACGGATGTGGGGGCGGCTGAGGGGCATCGAGCCTCGCGATTGAGCAGGCGTCAGCTCAGATGCCCGCGCCCGCGATGCCGCAGTTGGCACCGGACGATAGCAGGAGATCTCACAGGCCTTTATCCCGCCCCTACCCCTCACGACGACGGCCCCGTCTTCTCGTGCTTCTCACTCTTCGCGGAGTCGGGGTCGACGTAGAAGATCTTGGCCTTCATGTGGGCGCGCGCCTGCGCGGCCATCCACACGACGGTCGTGACGACCAGCGACACGGCGAACGTCTTTGCGTTGAAGAGGGAGGTGCCCTTGAAGACGGCGACGAAGATCAGGAGGAGCAGCAGCTGGGCCATGTAGAGCATCAGCCCCATGGCCTGGAACAGCTGCGGGAGCGTTTTTGCCGTCCACTGCAGCACGTAGAGACCGATTCCCATGAACAGGATGGCCAGCGCCGTACCGATGGCCGCGCCGAGCGCGCCCTCGCCTCCCGCGACCGCGGCGCTCACGGCGACGGCGATCACGCCGGCGGCCGCTGAGGGCACAGCGATCTGCAGAAGGTTCCGGGCGTCATTGGACGGCATGGCGGCAACTCCGCTTTCACAGGGGGGCAGGTGTCGTCATGGACGAGCGTAGTCCCGGACTGAGTGATCGAGACCTCACACCAAGGGACCGTCGCACTACGGTCCTTCGGTTCTATCCGGGGTTCTCGTGAACCGTATCACAAACTATTTGATGAGGTCTTTACCTGCTAGGTGTGCTTGCTGTCACACATGAGAGTGACAGTGCCCGTCTGTGCAAAAACCGCGCCTACTTGTCTGGTATTGGGGAAGTTTGCTCCCCCACGAGTTGGCAATGCTCTAGTCAGATTCTTACCTTGCGGCCCTTACCGAGACGCGAACGGGGGCCAATGGCAGTTGCCCCGTTGACGCCTGTGGCACCGGCGACGACAGGAGTCCGCTCCTCGGTCTCCGACGGCTCGGGCACAGCGGTCTCGACGGCCCCGGCTGTGGCCTCGGGGGTCCGCCGGCGCCTGCGGTACCGCGGCGGCACGAACCGCTCCGCCCAGACCGGGGCGCGCGGGGTGAAGCGCGGGAGCAGCAGCAGGACCAGGCCCACCGCGCTGAGGAAGACCACGCCCAGCACGATCCACATCGACGCGGAGTTCACCGAGTACGCCAGCGCACCGAAACCGATCAGCGCCGACCAGAAGTACATGATCAGCACGGCCCGGCTGTGCGAGTGACCGATCTCCAGCAGACGGTGGTGCAGGTGCCCGCGGTCCGCGGCGAACGGGGACTGGCCGCGCCAGGTCCGGCGGACGATGGCCAGCACCAGGTCGGCGGCCGGTACGGCGATGATCGTCAGCGGGAGCAGCAGCGGGATGTACACCGGGACCGTCTGGTGGACCGCCGCCTTCTCCGAACCCGTGAAGAGGGCCAGGGCGTCCGGGTCCACCTGGCCGGTGATGGAGATCGCGCCGGCCGCCAGCACCAGTCCGATCAGCATCGAGCCCGAGTCGCCCATGAAGATCCGCGCCGGGTGCATGTTGTGCGGCAGGAAGCCCAGGCACATGCCCATCAGGATGGCGGCGAACAGGGTCGCGGGGGCGGCGGCCTCGATGCCGTACGAGTACCAGATTCGGTACGAGTACAGGAAGAACGCGGCGGCCGCGATGCACACCATGCCCGCCGCGAGGCCGTCCAGGCCGTCCACGAAGTTCACCGCGTTGATCGTGATGACGACCAGCGCCACCGTCAGCAGCGTGCCCTGCCACTGGGTCAGTGCCACGTTGCCGACGCCCGGGACGGGCAGCCACAGGATCGTCAGACCCTGCATGACCATGACGCCCGCGGCGATCATCTGGCCGCCCAGCTTGATCAGCGCGTCGATCTCGAACTTGTCGTCCAGGACACCGATCAGCCAGATCAGGGCTGCCCCGGAGAGCAGCGCCCGCGGCTCGTTCGACTTGGCGAAGACCTCGTTGAGGTTGGTGAGGTGGTCCGCGACCAGCAGGCCCGCGCACAGGCCGAAGAACATCGCGATCCCGCCGAGGCGCGGAGTGGGCTCCCGGTGCACGTCACGGGCCCGGATCTCCGGCATGGCTCCCGCCACGATCGCGAACTTCCGCACCGGCCCTGTCAGCAGATACGTCACCGCGGCCGTGATGCAGAGCGTCAGCAGGTATTCACGCACAGGCTTCCCCACAGGTCTCGCTGGCCATCACAGCCCCACACCCTAGCGACGGACGCATGTGGATGAGGACTTCCGGGTAGCGACGATGGTTGCACGCGTGGCTGTGCACGACGGTCACACCGGGGTGTACGGACGTGCGCCTACCCCCGCTCAGCCGGGATACGGCGGAAATCTACCGGTCAGATTTCGCACCTCCTCACGCGCCCCGGCCGGTTCCGCTTCGCCCCGCAGCACGGCCGCCAGCAGCGCGGCGATCCTGACCATCTCCGGCTCCCCCATCCCCTGCGTGGTCACCGCGGCCGTCCCCAGCCGTAGCCCGCGGCCGTCGCCGTACGGCAGCGCGCAGCAGTCCAGGACGATCCCGGCGGCGGCGAGCCGGCCGCGCGCGGTGCGCCCGTCCACGCCGAGCGGGGCCGGGTCGGCGGTGATCAGGTGGGTGTCGGTGCCGCCGGTGGTGACCACGAGCCCCTCGGCGGCCAGGTGGCCCGCCAGAACCCGCGCATTGGCGACCACCTGATGGACGTACACGCCGAACGCGGGAGTTGCCGCCTCTCCGAACGCGACGGCCTTGGCGGCGATGGTGTGCATCTGCGCCCCTCCCTGGGTGAAGGGGAAGACCGCCCGGTCGACCCGCTCGGCCAGCTCGCCGCCGCACAGGATCATCCCGCCGCGCGGGCCGCGCAGCACCTTGTGGGTGGTGGCGCACACGATGTCGGCGTACGGCACCGGGCTGGGCGCCGCTCCCCCGGCGACCAGGCCGATCGGGTGCGCCGCGTCCGCGATCAGATACGCGCCCACCTCGTCGGCGACCTCGCGGAAGAAGGCGTAGTCGAGGTGGCGGGGATAGGCGATCGAGCCGCACACGATGGCCTTGGGCCGGTGGTTGCGGGCCAGGTGGCGGACCTGGTCGTGGTCGACGAGCCCGCTCTCGGCGTCGAGCCGGTAGCCGACGAAGTCGAACCAGCGGCCGGAGAAGTTCGCGGGCGAGCCGTGGGTGAGATGGCCGCCGTAGGGCAGCCCGAGGGCGAGGACGGTGTCGCCGGGGCGCAGCAGGGCGGCATAGGCGGCCAGGACGGCCGAAGATCCCGAGTGGGACTGGACGTTGGCGTGTTCGGCCCCGAAGAGCGCCCTGGCCCGCTCGACCGCCAGGCGCTCGGCCACGTCGACCAGTTCGCAGCCGCCGTGATGGCGGGCGCCGGGGTAGCCCTCGGCGTACTTGTTGGCGAGCGCCGAGCCGAGGGCCTGGAGCACCGCGGGAGAGGTGAAGTTCTCGGCGGCGATCAGCTGGAGCGTCGTCGACTGCCGCTCCAGCTCCCCCTGCAGGATCTCGGCCAGCTCCGGGTCCTGCCGTCGCAGGACATCGGTCTCGAGCGCGGGTGTGACCGACATGACGTGCTCCGGGCGGTCGACGGTGACGTAGGTCCAATGTAGGCCCGGGGCGGGTGGGGTGCTCGGCGGTCAGGTCCTTGTGGGTACGCCGGTGAGCGCCGTCACCACCGGATCCAGCGCGTCGTGTATCTCGTCCCCGATCGACCGGAAGAACGGCAGCGGCGCACCGTACGGGTCGTACACCTCGTCCGCGTCGGCGGTGGGTGCCAGCAGCCACCCGCGCAGCGCCGCGGCCGCCCGGACCAGTGCGCGCGCACGCGCGACCACACCGTCCTCCAGCGGCGGCAGAGTGGCCGGATCTATCGCACGGACCAGGCGGGTGAACTCCTTCAGCGTGAACGTCCGCAGCCCCGCCGAATGCCCCATCGAGATCACCTGTGCCCGGTGGTCGCGCGTGGCCGTCAGCACCAGGTCGGCCATGATCACGTGCTCGTCGAGCAGCTCCCTGCCGACGAAGCCGGAGGCGTCCGCGCCGAACTCGGCGAGCACGGCCTCCGCGTTCGCCTCCATCGGCGCGCCCTCGTGGCCCCAGGTGCCCGCGCTCTCCACGATCAGCCCGCCGCCGAGCACGCCGAGCCGCTCCGCCACGAAATGGCGGGTCAGCCGCTCGGTGATCGGCGAGCGGCACACGTTGCCGGTGCTGACGTGGAGGATGCGGAAGGTGTCTCGCGGCAACCCGAACGTCGTGGTCTGCTCCGCCTCACGTTCCCTGTTGCCTATACCACGCCCCGCCTCAGGGGCCGTCAATTCGCCACCTCGAGGTCGGGTACGACCTTGCGCAGTTCGTCCGGGGAGATCGCGCCCTCGCGCAGCAGCACCGGCACCGCGCCGGAGACGTCCACGATGGACGAGGGCACGATGCCGGGTGTGGGGCCGCCGTCGAGGTAGACGGAGACGGAGTCGCCGAGCATCTCCTGGGCGGCGTCGCAGTCCTCCGGCGATGGGTGGCCGGTGAGGTTCGCGGACGACACGGCCATGGGGCCGACCTCGGTGAGCAGCTCGATGGCGACCGGGTGCAGCGGCATGCGGACGGCGACCGTGCCGCGGGTGTCGCCGAGGTCCCACTGCAGGGACGGCTGGTGCCTGGCGACCAGCGTCAGGGCGCCCGGCCAGAACGCGTCGACCAGTTCCCAGGCCAGCTCGGAGAAGTCCGTGACAAGGCCGTGCAGGGTGTTCGGGGAGCCGATGAGGACGGGGGTGGGCATGTTGCGGCCCCGGCCCTTGGCGGCGAGCAGGTCGGCGACGGCCTCCGAGGAGAACGCGTCGGCGCCGATGCCGTACACCGTGTCGGTCGGCAGCACCACCAGCTCGCCCCGGCGGACGGCGGACGCGGCTTCGCGCAGACCCGTCACGCGGTCGGTCGCGTCGTTGGTGTCGTATCGCCGTGCCATGTCTAGCGGGCCTCCTCGTACACGTACTGCGGGCTGGGAGTCGTCGGGGCGGTCACGGCAGCGCCTTGCGGGCGGTCGCGAACCGGGGGCGGTTGTTGAGGTCCGGGTGATCGGCCGCGTCGGCCCAGCCCCGCTCCTCGGTGAAGATCCACGGCACCTGGCCGCCCTGGGTGTCGGCGTGCTCGATGACGACGACGCCGCCGGGACGCAGCAGCCGGTGCGCGGTGCGCTCGATGCCCCGGATCAGGTCGAGGCCGTCCTCGCCGGAGAACAACGCCAGCTCCGGGTCATAGTCACGGGCCTCCGGGGCGACGTACTCCCATTCGGTGAGCGGGATGTACGGCGGGTTGGAGATGACCAGGTCGACCTGTCCGTCGAGGTCCGGGAAGGCGGTCAGGGCGTCGCCCTGGCGCAGGTCGACCCTGGAGCCCGCCACGTTCTTGCGGGTCCACACCAGGGCGTCCTCGGACAGCTCCACGGCGTGCACACGGGAGCGCGGGACCTCCTGGGCGAGGGCCAGCGCGATGGCGCCCGAACCGGTGCACAGATCGACGATGCAGGGCTCGACGACGTCCATGGCGCGTACGGCGTCTATGGCCCAGCCGACCACGGACTCGGTCTCCGGACGGGGCACGAAGACGCCTGGGCCCACCTGGAGTTCCAGATACCGGAAGTAGGCCCGCCCGGTGATGTGCTGCAGCGGCTCGCGCTGCTCACGCCGGGCGATGACCTCCCAGTAGCGGGCGTCGAAGTCGGAGTCCTTCACGGAGTGCAGCGCTCCCCGCTTCACGCCGTGCACGAACGCGGCGAGCTCCTCCGCGTCGTTGCGCGGCGAGGGCACGCCGGCGTCGGCCAGCCGCTGGGTGGCCTGGGCCACCTCCGCGAGCAGCAGGTTCACGCAAGTCCTCCGTGGTAGCTCGTACGTGCCTTTTACGCGGCCGCCAGCTTCGCCGCCGAGTCGGCGTCGACACAGGCCTGGATCACCGCGTCGAGGTCGCCGTCCAGGACCTGGTCCAGGTTGTACGCCTTGAAGCCGACCCGGTGGTCCGAGAGGCGGTTCTCCGGGAAGTTGTAGGTGCGGATCTTCTCGGAGCGGTCGACGGTGCGGACCTGGCTGCGGCGGGCGTCGGCGGCCTCCCGCTCGGCCTCCTCCTGCGCCGCCGCGAGCAGCCTGGAGCGCAGGATACGCATCGCCTGCTCCTTGTTCTGGAGCTGGCTCTTCTCGTTCTGGCAGGAGGCGACGACTCCGGTCGGGATGTGCGTGATGCGCACGGCGGAGTCGGTGGTGTTGACGGACTGGCCGCCGGGGCCCGAGGACCGGTAGACGTCGATGCGCAGATCGTTGGGGTTGATCTCCACGTCCACCTCCTCGGCCTCGGGAGTGACCAGGACACCGGCCGCGGAGGTGTGGATACGGCCCTGGGACTCGGTGGCCGGCACACGCTGCACGCGGTGCACGCCGCCCTCGTACTTCATCCGGGCCCACACGCCCTGGCCGGGCTCGGTGGCACCCTGGCCGCCCTTGGTCTTCACCGCGACCTGGACGTCCTTGTAGCCACCCAGCTCGGACTCGGTGGCGTCGATGATCTCGGTCTTCCAGCCGATGCGCTCGGCGTAGCGCAGGTACATGCGCAGCAGGTCACCGGCGAACAGCGCGGACTCGTCACCGCCGGCGCCGGCCTTGATCTCCAGAATGACGTCCTTGTCGTCACTCGGGTCGCGCGGGACCAGCAGGAGGCGCAGCTTCTCGGTCAGCTGCTCGCGCTGCTTGTCCAGCTCCTTGACCTCGGCCGCGAAGTCGGGGTCATCCGCGGCGAGCTCGCGCGCGGTCTCCATGTCGTCGCCGGTCTGCTTCCAGGAGCGGTACGTGGCGACGATCGGGGTCAGCTCGGCGTAGCGCTTGTTCAGCTTGCGCGCGTTCGCCTGGTCGGCGTGGACCGACGGATCGGCGAGCTTCGTCTCCAGGTCGGCGTGCTCGGCGACGAGTTCCTCGACGGCCTCGAACATCTTGGGCTCCTGTACTGCTGGGAAGGGGGAAGGCGGGCGACCAAAAACGCCGGTCCCGGGCACGCCCCGGCGGGGCGCGACCGTGGACCGGCGAAATGGGGCTCGCTACTTCTTGGAGCCGGCAGCAGCCTTGCCGAAGCGGGCCTCGAAGCGGGCCACACGGCCACCGGTGTCGAGGATCTTCTGCTTGCCCGTGTAGAACGGGTGGCACTCGGAGCAGACCTCGGCCCGGATGGTGCCGGACGCGATGGTGCTACGGGTGGTGAACGACGCGCCGCAGGTGCAGCTGACCTGCGTCTCGACGTACTCGGGGTGGATGTCGCGCTTCAAGGTGTCTCCTAGATTTCGGGAGGGCGCCGGGTCGCTGCCGCGGGATGCGAAAGCGTGAACCGGAGCCGACGTACCAGTCTGCCAGGACTGGCGCCATCCCCCAAAACCGGGGGTACAGGCGATCTATTCCCCACCGCTCACGAGGCGCTGACGACACCCTTGGCTTCGCCCGTCGCCGTTCCCCTGGTGGCCGACGCGGGGATCGGGCGGTCGTTCTTCAGGGCATCCCAGACCTGCTGCGCCTTGGACTTCTGCACCAGGACCCGGTTGAGGTCGGCCGGGTCGTACTGGACCGGCATCGTGACCATCTTCATGTGGGACGAGCCGATGCCCTTGAGGCCGTTCGCGAAGTCCGCAAGGCGTTTCACCGAGCCGAGGTCGGAGTCGGTGGTGACGGCCTTGGTCGCGGTGTCGGCGAGGTCGTACAGCTTCCTGGGGCTGCTGAAGACGCCGACGTCCTTGACCTGGTCGATCAGCGCCTTGATGAAGGCCTGCTGGAGCTGGATGCGGCCGAGGTCGGAGCCGTCGCCGACGCCGTGCCGGGTGCGGACCAGGCCGAGCGACTGCTCACCGTCGAGGGTGTGGGTGCCCGCCTTGAGCTTCAGGTGGCTCTGCGGGTCGTCGATGTTCTTGGTCGTGGTGACCGGGACCCCGCCGAGGTCGTCGATGAGCTTCTGGAAGCCCGCGAAGTCGACCTCCAGGTAGTGGTCCATGCGGATCCCGGTGAGGGACTCGACGGTCTTGACGGTGCAGGCGGCGCCGCCGGTGGAGTACGCCTCGTTGAACATCACGCCGGAGGCGGCCGGATGCGCGGTGCCCTGGGTGTCGGTGCACTTGGGGCGTTCGATGAGGGTGTCACGCGGGATGGAGACCACGCTGGCCTTCTTGTGGCCCTCGTAGACGTGGACGATCATCGCCGTGTCGGAGCGGGCGCTGCCGTCGTCGGTGCCGCCGCCGAGCTTCTTGTTGGTGCCGGAGCGCGAGTCCGAGCCGAGGACCAGGATGTTCTCGGAGCCGTTGTCGACCTTCTGCGGGCGGTCGGCGCCGAGTGCCTGGTTGATGTCGACGCTCTTGATGTTGCCGTTGAGCTTGAAGTAGACGTACCCGACGCCGGTGCCCCCCAGCACCACCACGCCCGCGGCCGTCCAGGCCGTGACGAGCAGGGCCTTGCGGCGGCTGCTGCGGGCCTTGCGGCGGCGGCCCTTGCCACCGCGGCGGGGGCCGGTCTCGCCCGGCTCCGGTATGGCGGGCTCCGGCGTGCTCTCGGCGGACACGTCACTCCTAGGTCTCGTCCGGTGGGTACCCCCTGCGTTCAGGGTCGGGTGCGGTTGTCACTGCACCATCGTCGCTCTGCCTGGTCAGACGGAGAAACTCGGGAAAGGGTTGCACAACGCACCGTGCCCATCGCGTACAGCGATGGGCACGGTGCGTAGCCGCTTCAAACGGGATGAACCCCGCTCACCTGCGTTTTCAGCCGAACAGGTCGTACGCCTGGAAACCGGTGCCGACCGAGACACGTGTGGCAAAGATCTCGCTGGTCGCCTTCCCGGTGCCCTTGTACAGGTAGAGCGTGCCGCCGGGGGTGCGGGCCAGGAAGTCGGCCTTGCCGTCCCCGCTCACGTCGCCGACCGCGTCGAAGGCGTTGTAGCCGGTCCAGGCGCTGCGCACCTTGATCCGGGCCGAGAACGCGCCGGAGCCGGAGTTCCCGGTCCCCTTGTACAGGTACAGGTCCCCGGTGCTGCTCCTGCGGGCGAGCAGGTCGGTCTTGCCGTCGCCGGTGAAGTCGCCGTGGCCCTGCACCACGTTGTACTGACCCCAGCCGGTGCCGACCTGCACGCGCGTGCCGAAGGTGCCGTTGCCCTTACCCGGGTAGATCCAGAGGGTGCCGCCGGAGTCCACGGACAGCACGTCGGGCAGGTAGTCGCCGGTGACGTCGCCCGGGGTGATGATCCGGGTGCGGGTCTTCCAGTCGGAGAAGACCTTCGTCGTGGTCCAGGTGCCCTGGGTGCGGTCGCTGTTGAGCACGACGTGGTCCCAGTACACGTCACCGGTGGAGCTGGTCCGATAGACCATGTCCTGGTAGCCGTCCCGGTTCAGGTCGGTCTGGAGGACCAGGTTGGCGCCGCTCCAGTCGCCGAGGGAGACCCGGGCGGCGAGCGACGTGCCGTTGGAGTCCTTCTCGTAGCCGGTCTTCGTGGAGGAGGACCGCACGAAGAGGTCGGCCCTGCCGTCGGGCTTGCCGTTGAGGAGGCTCAGGTTGCTGTCGTCGATCTGCGGGTAGACCGCGCCGACGTACGTGGAGACCTTGCTGAAGACGCTGTAGGCGCCCTTCTTCACACAGTCCAAAACGCCCCAGGACACCACGCCCGCGATCCGGCCGTTCACCACGAGCGGCCCGCCGGAGTCACCGTTGCAGGCGGAGGTCGTACCGGAGTCGCTGCCGCTGGCAGGGTTGCCCGCGCACACCATGTGGCCCTTGACGTACCCGCTGCCGTAGTAGCCCGAGCAGGTGTTGTCGGACCGGATCGGCAGCGTGGCCGTCTTCAGCGTGCCGGAGATGTCGTCGCTGGTGGAGCTGGTGCGGCCCCAGCCGTAGAGCTGGGCGCCGCTGCTCGTGTAGGAGGCGGTGTCGCCGGACGTGACCATCCGGATCGGCGTGGCCTTGACCGGGACGGCCAGCGTGAGCACGGCGATGTCGTTGTCGATCTTCGCCGGGCTGTACGACGGGTTGTTCCACTGGCGCAGCACACCCGTGGCCTGGCCGCCCTGCAGGTCGGTGCCGGTGGCCAGCTGGTCGGTGCCGGTGACGACCGTACCGTGGGCCTTCCAGTCGTAGGCCTTGTTGTCCTTGTCCCTGAGGCAGTGTGCGGCGGTGAGGATCTTCGTCGGTGAGACGACCGACCCTCCGCAGAAGAACCCGAGGTCGTCGCCGGTGGCGCTGGTGCCCTTGCCGTCGAAGTACCAGAGCTGGGCCATCCAGGGCGCCGTCGAGATGGTGGTCTGCTTGCCTCCGATGATCATCGGCGACACGGTGGACGGGCTGCCGGCCTTCGCCGTCGCCGGCGCGTCGGTGCCGGAGGCCCCCGCGATGCGCTGCAGCAGGGTGGCCTGGGACGGCTGGCCGACGACGGGCTCGCCGGCCGGCTTCGGCAGCGGGGTGGCCGCACCCGCGGACGTCGTCATCAGCGCGGCGGTCACGGCGCCGACGACACCGACAGCGGCAAGGGGCAGGGCAAGGCGTATACGACGTCTGTGCCGCCCGGACAGGGGCGTGGGCAAGGGAGTGCTCCCAGGGAGAGGTGAGACGGGAGGGGCGCATGCTGCGCTCCCGTACCTCTCAGCGCCGAAAGGCCGCCCCCCGTCACTGGTGACAGGGGGCGGCCTTTCTTACCCAGTACCTACCGGCTAGTCGCCGTTCCCGGGCGTCGGCGTCGTCTTCTGAATCTGCATCAGGAACTCCGCGTTCGACTTCGTCTGCTTCATCTTGTCGAGGAGCAGCTCGACCGCCTGCTGCTGGTCGAGGGCGTGCAGCACCCGACGCAGCTTCCAGACGATGGCGAGCTCGTCGCTGGCGAGCAGAATCTCTTCCTTACGGGTACCGGACGCGTCGACGTCCACCGCCGGGAAGATGCGCTTGTCGGCGAGCTTGCGGTCGAGCTTGAGCTCGGCGTTGCCCGTGCCCTTGAACTCCTCGAAGATCACCTCGTCCATGCGGGACCCGGTGTCCACCAGCGCGGTGGCGAGGATGGTCAGCGAGCCGCCGTCCTCGATGTTGCGGGCCGCACCGAAGAAGCGCTTCGGCGGGTACAGGGCGGTCGAGTCGACACCACCGGACAGGATGCGGCCGGAGGCCGGCGCGGCCAGGTTGTACGCACGGCCCAGACGCGTGATCGAGTCGAGCAGCACGACGACGTCGTGGCCCAGCTCCACCAGACGCTTGGCGCGCTCGATCGCCAGCTCGGCGACCGTGGTGTGGTCCTCGGCCGGACGGTCGAAGGTCGAGGAGATGACCTCGCCCTTGACCGACCGCTGCATGTCGGTGACCTCTTCCGGACGCTCGTCGACGAGGACGACCATCAGGTGGCACTCGGGGTTGTTGTGGGTGATCGCGTTGGCGATCGCCTGCATGATCATGGTCTTGCCGGTCTTCGGCGGGGCCACGATCAGACCGCGCTGGCCCTTACCGATCGGCGACACGAGGTCGATGATGCGGGTGGTCAGCACGCCCGGGTCCGTCTCCAGGCGAAGGCGGTCCTGCGGGTAGAGCGGGGTCAGCTTGTTGAACTCCGGGCGGCCACGGCCGTGTTCGGGCGCCATGCCGTTGACGGAGTCGAGGCGGACCAGCGCGTTGAACTTCTCGCGGCGCTCGCCCTCCTTCGGCTGGCGGACCGCACCGGTGACGTGGTCACCCTTGCGCAGGCCGTTCTTGCGGACCTGGGCGAGGGAGACGTACACGTCGTTCGGGCCCGGCAGGTAGCCGGAGGTCCGGATGAAGGCGTAGTTGTCGAGGATGTCCAGGATGCCCGCGACGGGGATCAGGACGTCGTCCTCGGCCAGCTGCGGCTCGGCCGCGCCCATCTCGTCACGGCCACGACGGCCACGGCGGTCGCGGTAGCGGCCGCGACGGCCACGGCGGCCGCCCTCGAAGTCGTCGTCGTCCTGCGGCTGCTGCCGGTCCTGGCGGCCGCCGCCCGGCTGGCCCTGCGGCTGACGCTGCTGGCCGCCCTGCTGCTCGTCGCCCTTGCCACGGCGGTCACGGTCGCGGTCACGGTCGCGGCCGCGCTCGCGGCGGTCCCGACGACCACGGCCCTCGCCGTCACCGGCGTCGCCCTTGGCCTCGCCCTGCTGCGCGGGCGTCTCTGCCTTGGGCTCGCTCTTCGCCTCGGCGGCGACGGTCTCGGCGCTGCTCGCGGCCGGGCTGCCTGCGTCGGCGGTGGCGCGGCGGCGACGGCGCTCGGTCGGGGCGTCGTCGCTGGCCGGCTGGCCGGGGATCTCGATCTGCTGCTGAGCCACGGCCTTCTCGGCGGGGGCCTCGGACTTGGCCTCGGCCTTCTTCTCGGCGGCAGCCTCGCCCGTACGGGCCTTCGAGGTGGCCCGGCGCTTGGGCTTGGTCTCGGTGGCGTCCCCGGCGGGGGAGGTTGCAGCCTTGGGAGCCGCGCCCCCGCCGGCCTGGGCCTCCTTGATGACCTCGATCAGCTGGCTCTTGCGCATGCGCGCGGTGCCCCTGATGCCGAGGCCCGAGGCGACCTGCTGCAGCTCGGCCAGCACCATGCCCTCGAGGCCGGTACCGCGGCGCCGCCGGGAGCCGGCACCGGTGGCAGGCGCGGAGGCGTCCGTGGCGGGCGCGGCAGCGGTCTCCTCGACACGTGCGCCCATCAGATCGGTGGTGTCGCTCACGAAGGGTCCTTCCCTGGAGCGGACGTCGGCCTGTCTGGCTCGGCGACCGGTTGTGCTGTCCGACTACGGTCCTGTCTCTGTGAACCGTGCCGGGGCGGTGGTCCGCCAAAGCGGCGGAAGAGATTTCTGGTGACGGCGCTTCCGCGAGCTGTGGCACCCAGTGTCACGTGGCGTGGTAGCACCGATTCCGGAGCGTGCCCGGCGTCCCGCTCAATGCCCGCATACGACGTACTGCCCAGGTACGGCGCACGGAACACGGAGTGACTTGGGAGGCTCCCGGAAGAATGTCTGTCCCGGACGGGGACACGAAGCACCTCGCCATGGTGGGGTCGGGTGCAGACTTGAGATTAACACTACCGGATCCAACAAACATTCCCCCTCTCCAAATCCGGCAACCGCGTGTCAGGGCGCAAGCGGCAGCACGCTCGCTCCCTGGGCGTCCAGACTCAGCCGGTTGGCGGCCCATTCCGCGCCGGCCAGGGCCTCCACCTTGTCGGCGGTCTCGGCGTCGGCCAGGGCCATGACGGTGGGCCCGGCGCCCGAGATGACCGCCGGGATCCCGTCGGCCCGCAGCCGCTCCACCAGCGCGGCGCTCTCCGGCATGGCCGGGGCGCGGTACTCCTGGTGGAGGCGGTCCTCGGTGGCGGGCAGCAGCAGCTCGGGGCGCCTGGTGAGGGCCTCGACGAGCAGGGCGGCGCGGCCCGCGTTGGCGGCGGCGTCGACGTGCGGCACGGTGCGCGGGAGCAGGCCGCGCGCGGTCTCGGTCAGGACCGGCTTGCCGGGCACGAAAACCACCGGAACGATGGAATCACTGGGCTCCATCCTGATCGCACGGGCGGCGCCGGCCTCCATCCAGGACAGGGTGAAGCCGCCGAGCAGACAGGCCGCCACGTTGTCCGGGTGACCCTCGATCTCGGTGGCCAGTTCCAGCAGCGCGGCGTCGTCGAGCCGGGCCTCGCCGCCTATGGTCACCGCGCGGGCGGCCACGATGCCGGCACAGATGGCGGCGGAGGAGGAGCCCAGCCCGCGGCCGTGCGGAATGCGGTTGGCGCAGACGATCTCCAGGCCGCGGGGCTGTCCGCCCAGCAGATCGAAGGCGGTGCGCAGGGAGCGTGCGAGAAGGTGGCGCTCGTCTCGCGGCAGGGTCTCGCTGCCCTCACCCGCGATGTCGATGTGCAGCCCGGAGTCGGCCACCCGGACGACGACGTCGTCGTAGAGCCCCAGCGCGAGGCCCAGGGCATCGAAGCCCGGCCCGAGGTTGGCGCTGGTGGCAGGAACGCGCACCCGGACGGCGGCGGCGCGGAAGGCTGGACCGGCCATCGCTCGAAGACTCTCCTTGAGCTGCGTGACTGTCGCATGACATCCGATGGACTCGAATGCCATGCGGCGGAATCGATGGACATTCGATGGCGTACGAAGACCCGTCGGGTCGCGGAGACGGCGCGGCCCGATGCCCACACGCAGGGGCATATGCGGTAGGCGGGTTCAGTACAGCCTATCGAAGGAAGGTTCTGTGGCGACATAGGGCGCACAGGAGGCGCACGATGCGTGTCGTAAGCCCCCCGTGCACCCTGCCTCGGGTTGCCCCTGGTCAGACCGGTGCACGGACCATGCTCGGACCGGCGCTCAGGCCAGGCCGAGGCGCGCTGCCGCGGTGACCGCGTCGACCGGGACGGTGACCGGCTGCGGGGCGCCGGCGACGGCCCAGTCGGGGTCCTTCAGACCGTTGCCGGTGACGGTGCAGACGATGCGCTGACCCGGATCGACCTTGCCCTGCTCGGCCGCCTTGAGCAGACCGGCCACGGAGGCGGCGGAGGCGGGCTCCACGAAGACGCCCTCCTGTGCGGCCAACAGCCGGTAGGCGCGCAGGATTTCACGGTCCGTCACCTCGTCGATGGCACCGCCGGACTCGTCCCGCGCGGCAAGGGCGTACTGCCACGAGGCGGGGTTGCCGATGCGGATCGCGGTGGCGATGGTCGAGGGGTCCTTGACGACCTCGCCGCGCACGATCGGGGCACTGCCGGAGGCCTGGAACCCCCACATGCGAGGGGTCTTGGTGGCGATGCCGTCGGCGGCGTACTCCCGGTAGCCCTTCCAGTAGGCGGTGATGTTGCCCGCGTTGCCGACCGGGAGGACATGGATGTCCGGCGCGTCGCCGAGCATGTCCACGATCTCGAAGGCGGCCGTCTTCTGGCCCTCGATGCGCACCGGGTTGACCGAATTGACCAGCGCCACCGGGTAGTTGTCGCTCAGCGCGCGGGCCAGCGTCAGGCAGTCGTCGAAGTTGCCGTCGACCTGGAGGATCTTCGCGCCGTGCACCAGGGCCTGGCCCATCTTGCCGAGCGCGATCTTGCCCTGCGGCACGAGCACGGCGGAGACCATGCCCGCACGGACGGCGTAGGCGGCGGCGGAGGCGGAGGTGTTGCCGGTGGAGGCACAGATCACGGCCTTCGCCCCCTCCTCCTTGGCCTTGGAGATGGCCATGGTCATGCCACGGTCCTTGAAGGAGCCGGTGGGGTTGGCCCCCTCCACCTTCAGGTGGACCTCACAGCCCGTGCGCTCGGAGAGCACCTGCGCGGGCACGAGGGGCGTGCCGCCCTCGCGGAGCGTCACGACCGGCGTGGTGTCGGAGACCGGCAGCCTGTCCCGGTACTCCTCGATGATTCCGCGCCACTGGTGAGTCATTGCTGGTTACTCTCCTTCAACCCGCATGATGCTGGCGACACCCCGCACGGTGTCGAGCTTGCGCAGCGCCTCGACGGTCCCGGTGAGGGAGGCGTCGGACGCGCGGTGGGTGACGACGACGAGGGAGGCCTCGCCGTCCTTCCCCTGCTGCCGAACCGTATCGATCGACACCCCGTGCTCGGCGAACACGGTCGCAACCTGGGCGAGTACACCCGGTTTGTCCGCGACGTCGAGGCTGATGTGGTAGCGGGTGACGACCTCGCCCATGGGCGAGACAGGCAGGGCGGCGTACGCCGACTCACCGGGCCCCGTTGCGCCGTTGAGCCGGTTGCGGCAGACGGCGACGAGGTCGCCGAGCACGGCGGAGGCGGTCGGGGAACCGCCGGCGCCGGGGCCGTAGAACATGAGCTGGCCGGCCGCGTCCGACTCCACGAAGACGGCGTTGTACGCGCCGCGCACGGAGGCGAGCGGATGGCTCAGCGGAATCATGGCGGGGTGCACACGCGCGGTGACGGACGCCCCGTCCTTCGCGCGCTCGCAGATGGCGAGCAGCTTGATGGTGCAGCCCATCTCCTTGGCCGAGCGGAAGTCGGCCGCGGTGACCTCGGTCATCCCCTCGCGGTAGACGTCGTCCAGGCGCACCCGCGTGTGGAAGGCGATACCGGCGAGGATGGCGGCCTTGGCGGCCGCGTCGAACCCCTCGACATCGGCGGTCGGGTCGGCTTCCGCGTACCCCAGGGCGGTGGCCTCGTCGAGGGCCTCCTGATACCCGGCCCCCGTGTTGTCCATCTTGTCGAGGATGAAGTTGGTGGTCCCGTTGACGATCCCGAGCACCCGGTTGACCTTGTCGCCGGCGAGGGACTCGCGAAGCGGTCGGATCAGCGGGATGGCACCGGCGACGGCGGCCTCGTAGTAGAGGTCCTTGCCGTGCTCCTCGGCGGCGGCGTGCAGGGCGGCCCCGTCCTGGGCGAGCAGCGCCTTGTTGGCCGAGACGACGGAGGCGCCGTGTTCGAACGCGGTGGTGATGAGGGTCCGGGCGGGCTCGATCCCGCCGATGACCTCCACCACGACGTCGATGTCGCCGCGTTTGACGAGGGCGGTGGCGTCGGTGGTGACGAGTTCCTGCGGAATACCCTCGCGGACCTTGGAGGGCCGCCGTACCGCGACCCCCGCCAGCTCCACCGGGGCCCCGATCCGGGCGGCGAGGTCGTCGGCGTGCGTCGTCATGATGCGCGCCACCTCTGAGCCGACCACTCCACAGCCCAGCAGCGCCACCTTCAGCGGACGCGTACGCATCATCCGACCTCGTTTCCTCATACCGTCTACGGTTGGACCAGTCTCACTCACCGGACGGGGGTTTCTACCCTTCGTCCGGATCGTGAGACGTCTATTTCATTTCGCTGGGACGGAAAGACCGAAAATTCTCCGGCATCCCCAGCCCGGTTTTCCAGCTGTTTCTCAGCCGACGTCGAGACGCAGGAGGTCGTCCTCCGTCTCGCGCCGGACGATGACCCGCGCCTCGCCGTCCTTCACTGCGACGACGGGCGGCCGGAGCACGTGGTTGTAGTTGCTGGCCATCGACCGGCAGTAGGCACCGGTCGCGGGTACGGCCACGAGGTCACCCGGTGCCAGGTCGGAGGGCAGGAACGCGTCCTTGACCACGATGTCCCCGCTCTCGCAGTGCTTGCCGACGACACGGGCGAGCATCGGCTCGGCGTCACTGGTACGCGAGACGAGGGCGACGCTGTACTCGGCGTCGTACAGCGCGGTGCGGATGTTGTCGGACATGCCGCCGTCGACGGATACGTACGTCCGCAGCCCGTCGAGCGGCTTGACGGTGCCGATCTCGTACAGCGTGAACGCGGTGGGACCGACGATGGCGCGCCCCGGCTCGACGGAGATCCGCGGAGTCCGCAGCCGGGCGCTCTCGCACTCGCGCGTGACGATCTCGGTGAGCGCCTTGGCGATCTCGTGCGGCTCGCGCGGGTCGTCGTCGCTCGTGTAGGCGATGCCGAGCCCGCCGCCGAGGTCGATCTCGGGCAGTTCGATCCCGTGCTCGTCCCGGATGTCCTTCAGCAGCCCGACGACCCGATGGGCGGCGACCTCGAACCCGGACATGTCGAAGATCTGCGACCCGATGTGGCTGTGAATTCCGATCAGTTCGAGCCCGTCGAGCTGGAGGGCCCGCCGTACGGCCTCGGCGGCCTGCCCGCCGGCGAGCGGAATCCCGAACTTCTGGTCCTCGTGCGCGGTGGCGATGAATTCATGAGTGTGCGCCTCGACCCCGACCGTGATCCGGATCTGGACCTTCTGCCGCTTGCCGAGGGACTGCGCGATGTGCGCGACGCGCACGATCTCCTGGAAGGAGTCGAGGACGATCCGCCCGACGCCGGCCTCGATGGCCCGGGTGATCTCCTGGACGGACTTGTTGTTTCCGTGGAAGGCGATCCGCTCGGCGGGCATGCCGGCGGAGAGAGCGGTGGCCAGCTCCCCGCCGGAACACACGTCCAGATTGAGCCCTTCCTCGTGCAGCCAGCGCACGACGGCACGCGACAGGAAGGCCTTGCCCGCGTAGAAGACGTCGGCGTCGGTGCCGAAGGCGGTACGCCAGGCGCGGGCCCGGGCGCGGAAGTCGGCCTCGTCGAGGATGTAGGCGGGCGTCCCGAACTCCTCGGCGAGCCGGGTCGCGGGAATCCCGCCGACCGTGAGGACACCCTCCTCGTTCCGGCTGACGGTCTGGGCCCACACCTTGGGGTCGAGGGCGTTCAGGTCGGTCGGCGGTGCGGAGTAGTGCCCCTCGGGCAGGACGTCGGCGTGGCGGGGCCCGGCGGGATGGGCGGAACGGCTCATGACGTGGACTCTCAGACTCTCTGTCTCTCTCCGGGGCGCATACGGGCGTCCGTGGGCCCTCAGAGATGTTCGGGTGCGTCGATGCCGAGCAGGGACAGGCCACCGGCCAGCACCGTCCCGGCGGCTTCGGCGAGCGCGAGCCGGGCGCGGTGGGCGGCCGAGGGTTTCTCCTCGCCGCGCGGCAGCACGGTGGGCAGAAAGGGCAGGACGGCATCGGCGACGGTGACGAGATGCCGGGCAAGCCGGTCCGGGGCGCGATGGGTGGCGGCCGCGGTGAGGATGCGGGGGTGGTCGGCGAGGGCGGTGACGATGTCGTGAGCGTCGCGGGTGTCGAGGGCGTCGCGGGCCTCCACGGGCCCGGTCTCGGCTCCGAACCCGAGGCGACCGGCGTTACGGCAGACGGCCCGGACACGGGCGTGCGCATACCGCACCCGGAACAACGGATTGCCCTCCCGCTGCACGAGGTGATCGGCGGTGATCCGGGGCCGGTCGTGCGGCGCGGGATGGAGCAGGGCCCACTGGGCGGCGTCGGCCCCGAGCGGCGCGGGATCCTCCGGCGCCGGAACGGGCCGCAGATTCACGGGTTCACCGTGCTCGACCTCACCGCGCCCGCCCTGGGTCGCGATGATCCGCACCACGGCATCGGCGACGACCTCGGCCCGGACCTCGTAAGGAATCCGCAGGACGACGACCTTCCCCGCCAGGGCATCGCTGTGCCCGTAGGCGCCGCCACGCGCACGGATCTCCCGTACGACGGCGACGGCAAGGCCGGCCTGATCTCCCAAACTGATGTTGAGGAACCCGGGCCCGGTGACGACGACGTCCCGGATCCCCTCGGCACGGAGGAGACGGCCACGCAGAATCTCGGCAACCTGCAGCGCCGGCTTCCCGGCCCCGCGGGCGAGCTGGAGCGCGACATTGGTCGCGAAGTCCCCACACCCCCCGCCCCCCGGCTCGGTCACCACGACCCGCTCCGGCACGGTCACGCTCAGCTCCCCCTGATCGACAGCACGACGCACCGCGTCCAACACGGTGCGGGAGAGCTCGACGGGGGTCACGGGACAAGCGTAGGGGAGGTGGGGGGTGGGTATGCGAGGTGGTTTGTGTGGGGGGTGGGGGTGGCTGCAGGTGTGGAGGGGCCGCAACCCCGTTCGGCTACCGCCGAGGGAGGGGCGAGGGATCCGTTCTGCTACCCGCCGTAGGAGACCCCGTCGGTCACCTCATCCGGAACGCCACCTTCCTCGCCATCTTCATCCGCATCTCCATCCCCTTCCCCCTCACCTTCCTCTCGCTCCCCGCCCCCGCTCCCCGGCCTCCGCTCGATCAGGTGCTTGACGAGCTGGACGAGTTCCGCGGGTTCGAAGGGCTTGGCGAGGAAGGCGTCGACGCCGACGCCAAGGCCGGCCTCCACCTCGTACTGGGTGCACGCGCTGATGATGGCGAGGGGAAGGTCGTGCGTCCGCGGATCGGCCCGAAGCCGAGCGGCGGTCCGGAGCCCGTCCAGCCGGGGCATGACGACATCGAGTGTCACGACATCGGGCCGCACCTGATGCACCACATCCAGACACTCGGCACCATCGGCCGCGGTCACCACCTCAAGCCCCTCCAGCTCAAGGTTGACCCTGATCAGCTGCCGGATGACCTTGTTGTCGTCCACAACAAGCACCCGACCCGACGCGCCTGGCACAACTCGAGAGTAGGTCCGGACCGGCCACCGCGTCCGGGCTTTCCCCACTTCCAACCCCTGCGAGGGACCCACCCCACGCCCCCTGTCGACCAGCCCCACCCTCGCCGGTGAACCCACCCCGGCACACCCCGGGAAACCCGTTCCTGATCACCCCGAAAGACCTGCTAGGGTTCTACCCGTCGCCGCAAGTAAAAAGTTCAGCGCCCGACACGCCCCCGTAGCTCAGGGGATAGAGCAACGGCCTCCGGAGCCGTGTGCGCAGGTTCGAATCCTGCCGGGGGCACCCAGCATGAGGTGCCCAAAGACCCCGTCACCAGCAGTAACGCTGAGGTCGGGGTCTTGGTGTATGTGCAGCCGTATGCCGCTCGTAGCCGCCGTATGTCGGGGTCCGTGGACGAGCTGTGGACGGGATCTTGGAGCGTTCCCGCAGGTGAGTCCCTAGAGTCGAGCAAAGCTGCTCCTCACTCTCGTCACCCCGGTCTCGGACCTTGTGCGGGCCGAGTGCATGAGCATGACTGGAGGCTGTCGTGCCGTCTTCAGTCGCCGCCCGCGGACACACGAATGGACGAGTTGGGGGATCTCGTGGATGTGACCACGCTTGCCGTCGCGCTCATCGGCGTCGGAGGAACGCTGAGCGGGACTCTGGGTGGAGCAGTGCTCAGCCAGCGCGCCAACCGGGAGCAAAACGAGCGTGCCGATCGTGACCGGGAGCAGGAACGCCATGAGCAAGCGCAGCAGGCCAAGCGCGATCTTTATGCCCATCTGAACTCCACGGCTCGCGCCTACCGAATCGCTGCCCGAGATGCCGTCCACGCGGCCGAGCGCGGTGAAGGCGTCGATCCCGCAGTCCTCGACGCCGCCAAGGAGGCCTGGGCCGACCAGTACTCCCAGGCGCAGATGGCTCTCGCGAAGGATGTCCTGCACGTGGCCTCGACGCTCAACGGGACGCTCCAAGTCGGCTACTCAGTCGTCAGACAGCTGCCGAGCAGCCCAAACCTCGATGAGGCGTATCAGCGCGCGAAGGCATGGTTCAACGGCCCGCTGTCCGATGGCGTGTACCTACTGCGGGTCGTTCTGCGTCATGACCTCGGCGTCGAGGTCGACCCTCACTTCGAGCAGACCCGTACGCAGATGCTCGCCGCGCTCAGCAGCGAGCGGCACCGCCTTGAGCGTGTACTCGCCGCAGAACGAGCCCAGGCTGCTGGATCCAATTGACGGGAGCGGAAACGATGAGGCTCCAGGACAAGATGCCAGGGGCCTCGGACACAGGCAGGCTGCATCAGTCGTACTCATGCAGCAGGTCCTCGATGCGCCGGTTGGCGACGTCCTGCCGTCCATCGAGACACTTCGCATAGCGGGTAAGAAGTACCTCAACACTGTTGCCGGCACGCTCGGCCACCTCGGTGGGGTCGACGCCCGCGTTGAGCCACGTCGACAACGCCGAGTGCCGAAGGTCGTACGGGCGGCTCGCGAGCGGCGAGGCCGCGACGGCCGGCGGCAGCGCGAGGAACCGAGATTCTTGCCACACGCGGTAGTACGTCGAGGACGGGACGACGGAACCCTTCTCACTGAAGAAGAGCCGCCCGTCGTCAGCCGTGCCGAAGGTGGCGAGGTGCTCGCGGAGCACGGCGACGAGGTGGGGCGGGATAGGTACTCGCCTGACATCCTCGGTCGGTCGGTTCTTCAGCCCGCGGTCGTCGTGAGTCTCCCCCGAGTCAGTCCACTGCTTTCCGACCGACGGGCGAGTCCGGTGGAGCAGGGCCGAGCCCCAGCCCTGCTTGGGAAGGACCAGGTCCGTCTCGACGAGACCGACCGCTTCTGCCGGCCGGAGACCGCCGAAGTACATGGCGGCGAAAAGACCCACGAGGCGACGGCCGCGGGCTCGCCGGTAGCCGCCCACATAGGAGACAGCCGCGAGGAGACTGCGTGCCTGCTCGGGGTTGGCAACCACGCGCGGATCTATCTGATTGGACACCTTGGGCTTCTGCCAGCGAACGGCCGTGATCGGTTTCTCCCGCAGCTCCCCCAGGTCCACCGCGTAATTGGCAGCGTTGACGAGTGTCCGCCTCTTTCGCCGCACGGTCTCAGCGGCTGCTGCAGTGCCGTCGAGCCTGAGCTTCAGCGCGTCGAGCACGGCACGAGCCGTCGCAGGTTCAGCAAGATCCGCGAGCGGGCGAGAGGCCTTGGAAAGCCAATGCAGAACATTCTGGACGTCGTGCGGGACTTCCCGGTCGTTCGGCCCTGGCAGCACGAAGGCCCAATTACGCAGTGCTTTGCGGAGCTCCTCATCGGACGGCCGTCCCGAGCGCTCCACGAGCAGTTCCATGGTCACGCTTGTAAGGGATTCGTTGATGCCATCTCGCGTATTGGGGGCAGCGTGAGGCCACTTCATTGCGAGGTACCTGAGGGCAAAGTCGTACCACGAGACAGGCGACTTCTTCTGTTCCATCGAGACCGGCAGACCAGACTCAGTGTCGAACCCTTCCCCATCCCGCATAGCCCGCATGAGCTTCGCACGGTAGTGATCAGCAAGCGCCTTGGTGCGGAAGGAGTCAGAGAAGACGTTGCCCGCCACCGACCAGCGGACCCCGTACGATGGCGTTTTAGTGTCTCTCTTGCGTACGCCCCAGACCTTGACGTCCAGAGACTTCACGCAGCCACCCTCTCTCGGGCGTTCAGCCAGGCGTTGAAGTCACTGCGCCACACCCTCAACTCCCCGTTGGGCAGCTTGAAAGCCTGTGGCGCCTGCCCCAACTCCCGCCACCGGTAGAAGGTGCGCCGCGAAATACCTTTGAGTTCGGTACAGACCTCCCGCACAGTCATCATCTCGTCTTTCACGTCAGCGCTCCTTCCTGGGTGAGTTGGTCTTGCAGGGCACGGGGGGACTGTAAGACGTCGTTTGACAGTCCCTGGCCGGGGTAGTGGTACGCGACGACGGCCGCCTTTTGGCGATCCGCCGTGCCGACAACGGAACTTGGGAACTGCCCGGCGGTGTACTCGAAATCGAGGAGACCCCGGAGGCCGGCGTCGCCCGCGAGGTCCTGGAGGAGACCGGCATCCACGTCGAGGTGGACGAACTCACCGGGGTCTACAAGAACACGACCAGAGGCATCGTGGCCCTGGTCTTCCGCTGCAAGCCTGCCGGCGGGACCGAGCGCACTTCGAGCGAGTCGACGGCCGTCGACTGGCTCAGCCCCGAAGAGGTCAGCGAGCGCATGTCCGAGGTCGGGTCTGCTGCAGGTTTGGGTGACAGGTTTGATCACGCGGCCTGGAGAGCCGGTGTGGTCATGACGGTTTCGTATTCGACGGGGGTCAGTCGGCC
>NZ_JBEXYL010000066.1:0-53650 GCF_040630895.1 Streptomyces sp. NPDC005728 | reverse complement strand
CGCACGAGGCCGGAGAGGTGACGGGCGGCGTCGGCGTATCCGTCGGGGTCGCGGTCGGTGCGGGTGGAGGTGAACACGACGGCGTAGTAAGGGGGCAGACCCCCGGCCGGGTGTGACTCAGCGCACCGGCCCGGTTGCCGTTAATCCCCGTGCTGTGCCTGTCCGGGGGCAACCCCCAGACCCCCGGCCGGGTGTGACCCAGCGCACCGGCCCGGTTGCCGTTAATCCCCGTTAACCTGCTGCGCATGACCGTGAATCTCGAAGTCGCCGAAGGTGTCGGAACCCTGCGACTGGACCGTCCGCCCATGAACGCGCTGGACGTCGCCATGCAGGACCGGCTGAAGGAGCTCGCCGAGGAGGCCACGCGCCGCGCGGACGTGCGCGCCGTGGTGATCTACGGCGGCGAGCGGGTGTTCGCGGCGGGCGCGGACATCAAGGAGATGCAGGACATGGACCACGCCGCGATGGTCCTGCGCGCCCGCGCCCTGCAGGACTCCTTCACTGCCGTGGCCCGCATCCCCAAGCCCGTCGTCGCGGCCATCACCGGGTACGCGCTCGGCGGCGGCTGCGAGCTGGCCCTCTGCGCGGACTACCGGATCGCCGCCGACAACGCCAAGCTGGGCCAGCCCGAGATCCTGCTCGGTCTCATCCCCGGCGCCGGCGGCACCCAGCGTCTGCCCCGGCTGGTCGGCCCCTCCAAGGCCAAGGACCTGATCTTCACGGGCCGTCAGGTGAGGGCCGACGAGGCCCTCGCGATCGGCCTGGTGGACCGGGTCGTCCCGGCCGCCGAGGTGTACGAGCAGGCGCACGCCTGGGCGGCGAGGCTGGCCCAGGGCCCGGCGATCGCGCTGCGTGCGGCGAAGGAGTCGATCGACACCGGTGTGGAGACCGACCTCGACACCGGGCTCGCCGTCGAGCGGAACTGGTTCGCGGGTCTGTTCGCCACCGAGGACCGCGAGCGGGGCATGCGCAGCTTCGTGGAGGAGGGGCCGGGCAAGGCGAAGTTCCTGTGAACTTCACCCGTGAACTCCCTCCGCAGGGCTTGTAGTTGACGCGTTGTCTGATCGGGGTCCCTCGATGGGGCGGTTTATGGGAGCCTTAAGGCACCCTTAAGCCTGCCTCGTCGAGGGAGTCCGACGATTGCCCGGAAGTGAGCCGTCGCCGCAGGTCAGCCGGGCTGCTACAGACCCTGACATGCCTTCGGCATATGCTGGCGGGCCGGAGCGGAACCGGGGCGTACAGGGGGCGTATTCCTCCGGAACGGCCACGGAGACGGCTCCGGACGGCCATCATGGGGGCATGGCGGGGCTGGAGGGCATCGAACAGCCGCGGGGTCACAGCCGTGCGGCCGCGGCGCGTTGGTCGCCCGCGGTGGAGGACGAACGAGCGCTCCAGGCGCTCGAACTGTTCGGCAACCCGACGGAGGCGGAGGTCCCGCTGCCGTCCCGCCCGGAGTCCGCCGCCACCGCGCGTCGGCTGGCCCAGATCGTCGTGCTGCGGCAGTGGGGGCTGACCCCCAAGATGACCGAGGACGCGGTCCTGCTCGTCTCCGAACTCGTCGGCAACGCCGTACGGCACACCGGGGCCCGGATCTTCGGCCTCCGGATGCGCCGCCGCCGCGGCTGGATCCGCGTCGAGGTCCGCGATCCCTCCCGCGGGCTGCCCTGCCTGATGCCGGTTCAGGAAATGGACGTCAGCGGCCGCGGCCTGTTCCTGGTGGACAAGCTGTCCGACCGCTGGGGCGTCGACCTCCTGCCCCGCGGCAAGACCACCTGGTTCGAGATGAGGGTCGCCGACCGCTAGGGCCTGTCCGGAGTCGGCCTGATCCGTCGGAAAGGCCCGAGGGCGGATCCTGCCCCCGCGACCCGGAAATGTCCCTCGATCAGGCCAATCGGCGATTTTCTTACCTGTCGCCCCTTAAATGGTGCGAGTGACCACGACCAACCGACGCGGAGCGCTGCGCGCGGGTGCCGGGCTCGTCGCCGGGGGCGCGCTCGCCACCGGTTGCGGTGCGGGCCGGGACGCCCTGTCCGCCGCGACCCCCGGGTCCGCTCCGCCCGCCCGCGCGTCCGGCCACCCCACTGCCACCTCCCACGCCGCCCCCGCACCCCGCGCCTACCCCGGGCAGCCCGCCCAGATCACCCACGGCCCGCGCACCCGCCCCCAGGTCGCCCTCACCTTCCACGGCCAGGGCGACCCGGACTCCGCCGAGTCCCTGCTCAACGCGGCCGAACAGCGCGGTGCCCGGCTCACCGTGCTCGCCGTCGGCACCTGGCTGGACGAACACCCGGGTCTCGCCCGCCGCATCCTCGACGGCGGCCACGACCTCGGCAACCACACCCAGCGGCACGTCTCCGTCAACGACCTGGCCGAGCCCGAGGCCCGCAAGGAGATCACCGACTGCGCCGAGCGCCTGACCCGGCTCACCGGCTCCATCGGCACCTGGTTCCGCCCCTCCCGCTCTCCTACTGCCTCCGCGCTGGTCACCCGCCTCGCCCGTGCCGCCGGCTACCCGCACGTGCTGTCGTACGACCTCGACTCACTCGACTACACCCGCCCCGGCGCCGACGCCGTCACCCGCAAGGTCCTAGCAGAGGTACGCGGCGGATCGGTGGTGAGTCTGCACTTCGGCTACCCGGACACGGTCGCCGCCCTCCCCGCCGTACTCCACGAACTCGACCGCCGCGGGCTGCGCGCGGTCACCACCACGGAGCTGCTGAGCTGATGCAACCCACGAAAGCCGCCCGGCTCCTGGCCGCCGGAGCCGCCCTCACCGCCCTGGCCCTGCTGTCCGCCTGCGGCGGCGGCACCCCGCAGCACGAGAACGAGGCCCTCGCCAGCAAGGCGCCGGTCCAGCCGCAGGCGAAGAAGCAGCAGGAGGACGTGTTGCCCGGGATGCCCCCGGTGCAGGACCCGCACGACCTCTACGCCGCCGACCGCCCGGGCCTGCTCTCCCCGGCTGTCAAGGACTTCCCGTCCCGGGTGTACGTCCCCAACACCAACTCCGACACCGTCACCGTCATCGACCCCGAGACCTACCGCATCATCGAGACCATCCCGGTCGGCCGGCAGCCCCAGCACGTGGTGCCGTCCTGGGACCTGAAGACCCTCTGGGTCAACAACGACCTCGGCAACAGCCTCACCCCCATCGACCCGAGGACCGGGAAGGCCGGCAAGCCGGTCGCCGTGCACGACCCGTACAACCTGTACTTCACGCCCGACGGCAAATACGCGGTCGTCATGGCCTCCATGGACCGTCAGCTCGTCTTCCGCGACGCGCACACCATGAAGGTCGTGAAGTCCGTCCCGGTCAGCTGCTACGGCGTCAACCACGCCGACTTCTCCATGGACGGGCGGTACTTCATCGTCTCCTGCGAGTTCAGCGGAGAGCTGCTGAAGGTCGACACCGCGCGGATGGAGGTCCTGGCCCAGCGGAAACTGCCCCTGCACGGCGCGATGCCGCAGGACGTCAAGATCTCCCCGGACGGCAAACTGTTCTACATCGCCGACATGGCGGCCAACGGCGTGTGGATCCTGAACGGGGACACCTTCGCCGAGCCGGCGTTCCTCGCCACGGGCAAGGGCGCCCACGGGCTGTACATCAGCCGGGACTCCCGCGAGATGTACATCTCCAACCGCGGCGAGGGAACCATCTCCGTCTTCGACTTCCCCCAGAACCGGCTCACCAAGAGGTGGCACCTGCCCGGCGGCGGCAGCCCCGACATGGGCGGGGTCTCGGCCGACGGCAAGGTGCTGTGGCTGTCCGGCCGCTACAACTCCGAGGTGTACGCCATCGACACCCGCACCGGCACCGAACTCGCCCGTATCAGGGTCGGCAGCGGCCCGCACGGCCTCGCCGTCTACCCGCAGCCGGGCCGCTACTCACTCGGGCACACCGGCATCTTCCGCTGAAGCAGCAGCTCCGCGCCCACCGGACGGTACCCGGCCGCCTGGAACGCCCGCATGCTGCGGGCGTTCCCCGGCGCGACCTGCGCCCACAGCGGCTCCGTCGCGAGCTGCCGGGCCGCCGTCACCAGCGCCCGCCCCAGCCCCCGGTGCCGTACCCCCTCGTCGACCTCGACGGACACCTCCAGCCGGCCGGCGACCCCGCGCCCCATGACCAGCACGCCGCCGTCCGCCGTCCACGCCCGTATGTCCTCGCGCCGCCGGCGGGCATAGGCGCCGCGCGGATGGCCGGCGTCCTCGATCTCCGTCAGCGTGAGCGGTGGCGCGCCGGGCAGCGGGGAGCCGACCAGGACCGCGTCGACGGTCTCGCACCTGCGGCCCGTCCGGGCCAGGAAAGCCGCCAGGAAGGCGGGGTTCATCGTCGCCGCGAGGGGATCGCAGTCCACGGCGCCCAGGGCGTCGTACACCCAGTGCGGGTCCTCGTCCGTGAAGACGACGGAGTGCGCGGTGAAGGACATCACCCCCGCGTCCCGGCAGCCGTGCTGCGGCACGACCGTCGTACGGCCGTCCGCCGGCGGGAAGACGCCGTGCGCCGCCGCGTCGAGAATGTCCCGCAAGGTCTCCAACCCGCGCTCCTTGAGTCTCCACCGACTGGAAGGCCCAGACTCGCAGACGTGCTGCATTCCATGGGGGAAGACCCCCCCAACCCCCCGTACGACGGCACCGGACTTCTCACCATCGGTGAGCTGGCCCGGGCCACCGGCCTGACGGTGCGCACCATCCGCTACTGGTCCGACGAGGGCGTCCTGCCCCCGGTGGGCCGGTCCACGGGCGGCTACCGGCTCTACGACGCCGCGTCCGTGGCCCGCCTCGAGCTGATCCGCACCCTGCGGGAGCTGGGGCTCGGGCTGGAGGACGTGCAACGGGTGCTGGCCGGTGAGCGGACCGTGGCCGAGGTCGCCGCCACCCATGTGGCGGCGCTTGACGCGCAGATCCGCTCGCTGAAGGTGACACGGGCGGTGCTGTCGAGCGTGGCACGACGGGGTTCGAGCGCGGAGGAGATGACCCTGATGAACAAACTGGCACGGCTGTCGGCCGCTGAGCGGCAGCGGATCATGGAGGAGTTCGTGGCCGAGACGCTGCACGGGCTCGACACGGTCGACCCGGACATCCAGGAGCGGATGTGGCGCACCGCCGTCGACGTGGCGGAGAATCCGACGCCCGAGCAGGTGGACGCCTGGGTGGAGCTGGCCGAGATGCTCCAGGACCCGGAGTTCCGGGCACAGATGCGCCGCGCGGTCGAGTTCAACGCCGCGGACCGGGAGCCCGGGGCGCCGCGCGGGCAGTCCCTGTGGTTCGCGAAGCGCCTGGTGGAGCTGGTGGGCCCGGCGCGCGAGCGCGGTACCGAACCCGGCGCGCCCGAGGCCGAGGAGGTGCTGCGGGAACTGTTCGGCGACGCCGACCGGACCGCTGTACTGGAACGCATGACGGCCGGCTTCAACGAGCGGGTCGCCCGCTACCGCGAACTGCTCGCCGTGGTGAACCGGCAGCCCGCGCCGCCGCACGCCGAGGACTTCGCGTGGGTGGTCGCCGCACTCCGTGCGCGCGCGGGCCGTTAATCTGACCTGCGTCAGTACGCCAGCACGGCATGAGAAACACGAATAAAAGGGGCGGATCGGTGGCGGACATCGAGGAAGCACGAAAGCAGTTCCAGCGGATCGACGCGGACGGTGACGGATTCATCACCGCCGCCGAGTTCAAGTCCGCCCTGGCCCAGGAGGGTGACTGGAACGTCACCGAGACGGTGGCCGCGGCCATCATCAGGACCCGCGACCTCAACGGCGACCAGGTCCTGTCGTTCGACGAGTTCTGGGCCTACCTGAGCAAGTGACACGACCGAAGGGGGTGCCCGTCCCGCGCGGAGGGCACCCCCTTTGTCATGTGTCGCGCGTCAGTGCCGCACAGCGTGACCGTGTCCGCGCGTCCTCCCGCGGCTCGCCGGGGTCCGCGGGGCCGCTCCAGGTGCCGTCGGGCGGCAGCCGTACGGACATGACACCAAGACAGAAGGACATGGAGCGTCTTCCCGGCGGGGCCTAGCGTCGGCGGCATGACAACTTCCGCACGCACAGTGCTCTTTCACGAAACCGGCGGCCCCGACGTACTCACGGTCGAGGAGGTCGAGCTGCCGGATCCCGGCCCGGGGGAGGTGCTGGTGAAGGTCGAGGCGCTCGGCCTCAACCGCGCCGAGGCGCTCTTCCGCCGGGGTGCGTACCACTACCAGCCGACCTTCCCCGCCTCCCGCAACGGCTACGAGGCGGCGGGCGAGGTGGAGGCGGTCGGCGAGGGGGTCACCGCCTTCGCACCGGGTGACCCGGTCCTGTCGGCGGCCAACTTCGAACTCAGCGCCCACGGCGTCCACGGCGACCGGGTCGTCCTCCCGGAGAGCGCGCTCGTTCCCCGGCCCGCCGGGGTCGACCCGGTCACGGGGGCGGCGGTCTGGCTGACGTACACGACGGCGTACGGCGCACTCGTGGAGCGGGCCGGTCTGGTTCCCGGGCACCACGTGCTGATCACGGGCGCGTCCAGCGGGGTCGGCACCGCGGCCGTGCAGGTCGTCCGCCGGGCGGGCGCGGTCCCGGTCGTCACCACCCGCACCGAGGCCAAGCGGCAGCGGCTGCTCGACCTCGGCGCGGAACACGTGATCGTCAGCGACGACGAGGACGTGGTCGAGGAGGCCAGGCGGCTGACCGGCGGGCGGGGCGTGGACATCGTCCTCGACGCGATCGGCGGCGCCGGGTTCGCCGAGCTGGGCGGCGCGGTCGTCAGGGGCGGAACCCTGGTCGTCTACGGCTGGCTGGACGAGGGGCCCGTCCTGCTGCCCCGGCAGTGGCCGCTCACCGTGCACGGCTACGCCAACACCCTCCTCACCGGCACCGCCGAAGGCCGCCACCGGGCCGCCCACTACCTGGCCGCCGGCCTCACCGACGGCACCCTCCGGCCGGTCGTCGCCGAGGTCTTCGACGGCCTCGACCGGATCCGGGACGCCCACCGGCTGATGGAGTCCAACCGGCACACAGGCAAGATCGTCGTACGGGTCTGAGAGGGTTCGTTCTTTTGCCGTAACGCAGGAATAGCCCCGTTTCCGGGGAGGTTGTCGCCGATGACGGAAGCATGCACATGCATCGATCCTGGAAGGGTCTGCCATGAAGATCGGCATCATCGGCGCGGGCAACATCGGCGGCAACCTCACCCGGCGGCTCACGGCCCTCGGCCACGACGTGTCCGTGGCCAACTCGCGCGGCCCCGAAACCCTCGGGGAACTGGCCGAGGAGACCGGTGCGACCCCGGTCCCGGCGGCGGAGGCGGCCAAGGGCGCCCAGGTCGTCGTGGTCACCGTCCCGCTGAAGCGGATCCCCGACCTCCCCGCCGGCCTGCTGGACGGCGCGGCCGAGGGCGTCGCCGTGATCGACACCGGGAACTACTACCCGCAGCAGCGGGACGGCCGGATCGCCGGCATCGAGGACGAGGGCCTGAGCGAGAGCCGCTGGACGGAACGGCACCTGGGACACCCCGTGATCAAGGCCTTCAACGGCACCTACGCCCAGGACATCCTGGACCGCCCCCGCCCGGCCGGCGACCCCGAGCGCATGGCCCTCCCGGTGGCCGGCGACGACGAGGCCGCGAAGCGGGTCGTCCGTGACCTCATCGACGAACTGGGCTTCGACACGGTCGACGCGGGCGGGATCGACGACTCCTGGCGCCAGCAGCCGGGCACCCCGGTGTACGGCCTCCAGGCGGGCTTGGAGGCCGTTCGAAAGGCCCTGACGGAGGCGTCCCCGGAACGCCTGGCGGACTTCCGGGGCTAGGTTCCTCTCCCGCCGCTAGGACGTGGCCCACTTGCGCAGGGCGGCCCGGTCGGCGAAGGCGGCCACGTTCTTGTCGTGGGGCTCGCTGCTGTACTGGTGCAAGCGCCACTTGGCCTTGATGCGGGGGTGTCCCGCGCTCACGTAGTCGGCGATCCAGAGGCCGTCGCCGGCGTACGAGGTGACGTCCACGTTCAGCCAGTACTCGCGGTTCGCGTAGAGCAGGACCTTGTTGTGGGGGCGGAGTTCTTTCACCTTCCGGATGAAGAGGTCCTTCTCCGCGTTGCTGGCGTGGGTGCCCTCGCTGGTCGTCTCCCAGTCGACGGCTAGCAGGTCGCCCGCCTTCTCGGGGGCGTGCCGGACGAAGTACTCGGCCTGGGCGGTGATGTGGCCCGGCCACAGGAAGTGGTAGAAGCCGACGACGAGTCCCGCGTCGCGGCCGTGCTTGGTCTGGGCCGAGAGTCTCGGGTTGACGTACGAACGCCCCTCCGTCGCCTTGATGAAGACGAAGGAGAGGCCGTCCGTGTCGTACGACGACGACTGGTACGCGCTGACGTCAATGCCGTGGAGCATGGGGCACTCCCTGAGTGTCAGTGGGGTGACAGGAGTTGACTGGTGTATGCCCCACCTTGGCACGGGTGATCCGCCCGTGTACCCGGAATATCAGCCTCGGGCCGTCACCGAACTCAGCACTGATGCCGGCTTGGTCGACCAGTCAGAGGTGATCAGGCTCGCGTGGTCCCCGGCCAGCAGAGAGAGCCGGGCGGCGACTTCGGCGTCCGTGGGAGCGGTCGAGGAGATCGCCGGGGCCACGCCGTCGGCGCCCGTCGTGATCAGGATGTAGTGGTTCGCGGAGTAGAACGAGGTGTCGTACCCGTTGTTCACGTACGTCGCCGCGTCCCCGTCGAAGAACACGAACCAGGGGCGGATCGAGGCGTCGTAGCGGCTGGTGCGCGGGTCGCCGTTCTGGGCGCCGAGCACGGCCGGGAAAGCCTGCGCCTCGCCGATCTTCCCCGCCGCGTACAGGTCGCGCAGATGGTCGCCGTACTCCTCGTCAGTCCAGTAGTGGTCGAACGGGTTGGCCTGCTCGACCGTGCCCGGGATCAGCTCGAAGAGGAACTTGCCCCTGAGGGAGTCGCGGGTGGGCCAGGCGTCGGCCCTGGCCGCCGCGTCCAGGGAGGAGTGGGTGCCGCCCAGCAGGTCGGCCGGCTTGTACACGCTGCTGCCGAGCTTCTGCGACACCAGGGTGTCGAACTCGTCCGGGCCCATGCCGCCCTTGTCGTTGAACCCGACCTTCAGCTCGACCTTGAACACGATCGGCGGGTGGTCGGGGTGGAGCTGGTTCCAGGCCGCGATGTTGTCGAGGCAGCTGCCGAGGTCCTGGTTGCGGTTCTTGCTGTACAGCTCGCCCGGTGTCTTCGCGGCCTCGCAGTTGTTGTCGTTGCCGAACGGGTTGCTGTGGCTCACCCGCCACCTGTGGGTCAGGCTGTCCACGTACACGTCCAGCTCCAGCAACGAGGCACCGGAGTCCAACGCCTGGGCGAAGTACGTGTACTTGGCCTTGTCGTAGGCGTTGTGCGTTCCGATCGCCGTCGTCCCGGAGAACTTCGGCTCCGCCGCGTGGGCGTGTGCCGGTACCGCCACCAGCAGGGCGGCGGTACCCAGGATCGTCGCCGCCCGTCTCACCGCACGAACCGTACGCATGCCTGAACTTCCCTTCGCTGTCGCCGAGTTGGCGGCAGCGTAGGGGGCATCGGTTACCGAGCGGTAGCCCCTGGAGGAACAGCGCCCTCATGGTTCCGCGCAGCGGACGCCTCAAGGGGTGGCGCGGTCTGACGACTCAGGTGCGCTCCCTGCGGCCCGGGGGGAATTCATTGCCGTCGCAGTCGGAGACCGTCGCGAACCAGGACGTGGCCCAGACGGTGAGGCAGTCGGTCTCGTGGATCACCTCGAAAGGGTGGTCATTCCACGTCCCGTACGAGGTGACGTACACAGCCTCCCGGGCTTCAGCCAGTAGTCCTGCCCGAACGGCTCGAGCCACAGCTGCACATGCTCCTTGCCGTCGTTCTGCACCAGTAGCGGCACCGGGTTCCCCAACTGCTGGATTGCCTCGAAGCCGAGGTCCCCGGCCTGGGGCATGTTCGTCTTCAGCGGATCGACGATCCGGTCGATTTCCGCCCGCCGGGCCGAGTCCTGTCCGTCCACGTGATCATTGTGACCACGCCTCGCGGCCGAGAACAGCCCGGCGACGAACCGGCCTGTGGGTTCATCGCCGTCCGCTACGAGTGGCTGCGACCGGCACGGACCCGATATGTCCTAGCCGTTGATGTCGAGCGCGGTTCCGTACAGCCGGTCCACCTTCAACCGGATGACCACCCGACGCTCTGCGACCAACTGCTCCAGGAACGCTTCTTCATCCTCGGGCTTCGCGGCCTTCGGGATCATCCCGAGCAGTTCCCGGCCCACCGCGTCACCAGGAACCGTCGTGATCTCGGAGACCTCGGCCTCGCCTTCGGCGACGGCGAACGACCACACGTCGCCGCCCTCGGAGCAGGCGTTCCAGTCGTAGTCGTCGTGGTGCTCGGGCAAGTGACTGTGCGTGGTATCGGTCGTGTCGATGTCGTCCAGGTAGCTGGGCGCATCCTCGATCGCCAAGTGCAAAAGCCGTGGCCGACCCGGCATCGCACTGCGTCAGATCTTGATCACACGTACGCCGATGTCGCACAGCATCAGGAGGTCCTCGGGGTCCGACGTGAGGACGGTCGCGGGGGAAGGGGAGGCCAGTGCGGTGGCGGCCACGATCGCGTCGAGGGCGTATTTGTGACCGTGCAGGCCGGCTGCGGCGAGGAGCTTGCCGGCGTGGCGGGCGATGGCTTCGGTGGGCGGGACGACGTTCACGCGGGGGACGGCGTAGTCAAAGCGGGCCTGGCTGATCCTGGGGTCGCGGGCTTCGACGAGGGTGACGGAACTGGTGACGACGCGGATGTCCTCCGCCTCGGCGGCGGCCAGCCACTCGGTGAGTTCGGGTGTGCGTCGTACGAGTTTGGACAGGCCCTCGCAGTCCAGGACGAGGGTGCCGCTCACGCGGCGTCCGCCGAGCCTGCGTTGTCACCGCGCAGGACGGCTCGCTTCGCCTCGACCGCTGCCTGGTGCACGGGGCCGTGTTCGGCTTCCGCGTCTTCGATGAGTTCGCGTAGCCGGTCGCGCTCCAACTGGCGCTGGATGAGGGCTTCGACGTAGGCGGACATGCCTCGCTTGCCCGTGCGTGCTCTGAGGGCTGCGATCGTGCCTTCGTGGAGCGAGACGGAGACGGGGCGGACGGGCCCTTCGCCGGGAGCCGGAGAGGTAGCCATGCGGCAAGTTTGACAAGACTCTTGTTATTGGGCCTGGGTGATTCTGCCCTCCGCCGCCACTCGGACGCCGGCGGTCCGACAAGCGCTGACTGCTGCGAACCCCCACGTCAGCGGCCAATCCAGTGGCGTTTTCCCGGGGACTTTTCGGGGACCTTCACGCCTGTCCCGGGGACTTTTCGGGGGACTTCCCGCCGCGTAAGCAGGCAAGGCCCCGACAGCGCCGAGACACGAACGCGCTGGTCAGGGCCTACTTCCTCAGCACTCGATGATGTTCACCGCGAGCCCGCCCCGGGCCGTCTCCTTGTACTTGACGGACATGTCCGCGCCGGTGTCCTTCATGGTCTTGATGACCTTGTCCAGGGACACCTTGTGGGAGCCGTCGCCGCGCATCGCCATCTTGGCGGCCGTGACCGCCTTCACGGCGGCCATGCCGTTGCGCTCGATGCACGGGATCTGGACCAGGCCGCCGACCGGGTCGCAGGTCAGGCCGAGGTTGTGCTCCATGCCGATCTCGGCCGCGTTCTCGACCTGCTCCGGGCTGCCGCCCAGGACCTCGGCCAGTGCGCCCGCGGCCATGGAGCAGGCGGAGCCCACCTCGCCCTGGCAGCCGACCTCGGCGCCGGAGATCGAGGCGTTCTCCTTGAAGAGCATGCCGATCGCACCGGCGGCCAGCAGGAAGCGGACCACGCCGTCCTCGTCGGCGCCGGGCACGAAGTTGATGTAGTAGTGCAGGACCGCCGGGATGATGCCGGCCGCGCCGTTCGTGGGGGCGGTGACCACGCGGCCGCCCGCCGCGTTCTCCTCGTTCACCGCCATCGCGTAGAGCGTGATCCACTCCATGGCGTGCGCCAGCGGGTCGCCCTCGGCGCGCAGCTGGCGGGCCGAGACGGAGGCGCGGCGGCGGACCTTCAGACCGCCGGGCAGGATGCCCTCGCGGGACATGCCGCGCTGGACGCACTCGCGCATCACGCGCCAGATCTCCAGCAGGCCGGCCCGGATCTCCTCCTCCGTGCGCCAGGCCCGCTCGTTCTCCAGCATGAGGGAGGAGATCGACAGGCCGGTCTCCTTCGTGAGGCGGAGCAGGTCGTCGCCGGTGCGGAAGGGGTACTTCAGGACCGTGTCGTCCAGCACGATGCGGTCCGCGCCGACCGCGTCCTCGTCCACGACGAAGCCGCCGCCGACCGAGTAGTACGTCTTGGAGAGCAGTTCGGTGCCCGCGGCGTCGTACGCCCACAGCGTCATGCCGTTGGCGTGGTACGGGAGCGCCTTGCGGCGGTGCAGTTTCAGGTCCGCGTCGAAGTCGAACGTGATCTCGCGCTCGCCGAGCAGGCTCAGCCGCCCGGTCGCCTTGATGTCCTCCACCCGCTGGTCCGCGTTCTCCACGTCCACCGTGCGCGGCGAGGCACCCTCCAGGCCGAGCAGCACCGCCTTGGGCGTGCCGTGGCCGTGGCCGGTCGCGCCGAGCGAGCCGTACAGCTCGGAGCGTATCGACGTGACGGACTCCAGCAGCTCTTCGTTGCGCAGTCGCCGCGCGAACATGCGCGCCGCGCGCATCGGGCCGACCGTGTGGGAGCTGGACGGGCCGATGCCGATCGAGAACAGGTCGAAGACCGAGATGGCCACGGGGAACTCCTCAATGCGGGGTGGTGCGGGGGGGGGGGAGGGTGCCCCACTCACCTTCCAGTGTGCGGGGCACCCCTCAAAAAGGAACTACTTGTTCAGACCGGGGTACAGCGGGTGCTTGTCGGCCAGGGCCTTGACCCGGGCCTTCAGGGCCTCCGCGTCGGCCTCCCCGAAGGGGGAAGGCGCCTTCAGTGCCTCGGCGATCACGTCCGCGACCTCGGCGAAGTCCTCGGCCGTGAAGCCGCGGGTCGCGAGGGCGGGCGTGCCGATCCGCAGGCCCGAGGTGACCATCGGGGGGCGCGGGTCGTTCGGGACGGCGTTGCGGTTGACCGTGATGCCGACCTCGTGGAGACGGTCCTCGGCCTGCTGTCCGTCCAGCTCGGAGTCGCGCAGGTCGACCAGGATCAGGTGCACGTCGGTGCCGCCCGACAGGACGTTCACACCGGCCTCGCGGGCGTCCGGCGCGGTCAGCCGCTCGGCGAGGATCCGCGCGCCCTCGACCGTACGGCGCTGGCGCTCGGCGAACTCCTCCGAGGCGGCGACCTTGAAGGACACCGCCTTGGCCGCGATCACGTGCTCCAGGGGGCCGCCCTGGAAGCCCGGGAAGACGGACGAGTTCAGCTTCTTCGCGAAGTCCTTCTTCGCGAGGATGATGCCGCCGCGCGGGCCGCCCAGCGTCTTGTGGGTCGTGGAGGTGACCACGTCCGCGTGCTCGACCGGGTTCGGGTGGAGACCGGCGGCGACCAGGCCCGCGAAGTGCGCCATGTCGACCCACAGGTACGCCTCGACCTCGTCGGCGATCCGGCGGAACTCGGCGAAGTCCAGCTGACGCGGGTACGCCGACCAGCCGGCGATGATCACCTTGGGGCGGTGCTCCTTGGCGAGGCGCTCGACCTCGGCCATGTCGACCAGGCCGGTCTCGACGTCCACGTGGTAGGCGACCACGTTGAACTGCTTGCCGGAGAAGTTCAGCCGCATTCCGTGGGTCAGGTGGCCGCCGTGCGCCAGGTCCAGGCCGAGGATGGTGTCCCCGGGCTGGGCCAGCGCGAACAGCGCAGCCTGGTTGGCGGAGGCGCCGGAGTGGGGCTGCACGTTGGCGTACTCGGCGCCGAACAGCTCCTTGATCCGGTCGATGGCGATCTGCTCGGCGACGTCGACGTGCTCGCAGCCGCCGTAGTAACGGCGGCCCGGGTAGCCCTCGGCATACTTGTTGGTGAGGACCGAGCCCTGGGCCTCCATCACCGCGAGCGGCGCGAAGTTCTCGGACGCGATCATCTCCAGCGTGGACTGCTGGCGGTTCAGCTCGGCGTCGACCGCCGCGGCGATCTCCGGGTCCAGCTCGTGCAGAGGCGTGTTCAGGACAGTCATTCGGCTACGACTCCTCAGCTGCCGGAAAACTCGGTGTACTCGTCGGCGGAGAGCAGGTCGGCCGGCTCGTCCGTGACGCGTACCTTGAACAGCCAGCCGCCCTCGAAGGGGGCCGAGTTCACCAGCGACGGGTCGTCGACGACGTCCTGGTTGGTCTCGGTGACCTCACCGGTCACGGGGGAGTACAGGTCGCTGACCGACTTGGTCGACTCCAGCTCGCCGCAGGACTCGCCCGCGGTCACCGTGTCGCCGACCTCGGGGAGCTGGACGAAGACGACATCGCCGAGCGCGTTGGCCGCGTGCTCCGTGATGCCGACCGTCGAGACGCCGTCCTCGGCGCCCGACAGCCACTCGTGCTCCTTGCTGTAGCGCAGCTGCTGGGGGTTGCTCATGGCCTGAATTCTCCTGTACGCGGGGGACTGCTGATGAATGGGGGACTGCTGGGCCTGCTGGTGGGCATGCGGCATGTGCGCAGCGTCACGTCACATGGACGGACCGCGCCCAGTGTCTACTTCTGGCGCTTGTAGAACGGCAGTGCCACGACCTCGTACGGCTCGTGGCTCCCACGGATGTCCACACCGACGCCCTCGGTGCCCGGCGCCGCGTGCGCGGCGTCGACGTACGCCATGGCGATCGGCTTGCCCAGGGTGGGGGAGGGGGCGCCGGAGGTGACCTCGCCGATCACCGTGCCGCCCGCGACCACCGTGTACCCGGCACGCGGCACGCGGCGGCCCTCGGCGACCAGGCCGACGAGCACCCGCGGCGGGTTCTGCTCGGCCCGGGCGGCGGCCTCGGTGAGCGCCTCGCGGCCCACGAAGTCACCCTCCTTCTCGAACTTCACCACCCGGCCGAGGCCGGCGTCGAACGGCGTCAGCGACGTGGTCAGCTCGTGCCCGTACAGCGGCATGCCCGCCTCCAGGCGCAGGGTGTCCCGGCAGGACAGGCCGCACGGCACCAGGCCGACGCCCTCGCCCGCCTCGGTCAGGGCCTGCCACAGCTGCACCGCGTGCTCCGGCTTCACGAACAGCTCGAAGCCGTCCTCGCCGGTGTAGCCGGTGCGGGCGATCAGTGCGGGGACGCCGGCGACCGTGCCGGGCAGGCCCGCGTAGTACTTCAGGCCGTCCAGGTCGGCGTCCGTCAGGGACTTCAGGATGCCGGGGGACTCGGGGCCCTGGACCGCGAGCAGCGCGTAGGCGTCACGGTCGTCGCGGACCTCGGCGTCGAAGCCGGCGGCGCGCTCGGTCAGCGCGTCCAGCACCACCTGGGCGTTGGAGGCGTTGGCGACCACCATGTATTCGGTCTCGGCCAGCCGGTAGACGATCAGGTCGTCCAGGATGCCGCCGTCGGCCTGGCAGATCATGGTGTAGCGGGCGCGGCCGACACCGACGGAGGCGATGTTGCCGACCAGGGCGAAGTTCAGCAGGTCGGCGGCGCGCGGGCCGGTCACGGTGATCTCGCCCATGTGGGAGAGGTCGAAGAGGCCGGCCCTCGTGCGCACCGCGAGGTGCTCGTCGCGCTCGGAGCCGTAGCGCAGGGGCATGTCCCAGCCGGCGAAGTCGGTCATCGTCGCACCGAGCGAGCGATGCAGGGCATCCAGGGCGGTGTGACGGAGTTCGGTACTGCTCATCGGTCGGTCGTCTCCCAGGGCAGGCTGACGGGCGAGGAACGTTCCTCCCCATCTGTCATCGGAACCTGAGAGGTTCGCCATGACCACGGACGTGATCACGGCTTGCACCTTGGGTGGAGCCACTTCACAGCGGCCCGCTTTTCAGATGTGCCTCGCCCGCGCGGTAACGGGGGCCTGAGAGATTCAAGGGAGGGACTTGCTCCTTCGGCGCCCCAGCGAAGGCTGCTGGGGACTCTCCCGCGCGGATTCAAGCGGCCGGTATGCAGTTGGCGCGCACATCATTGCATGCCGCGCCCCCGCCCGTCAGGGCCCGCATCTGTAACCGACCTGTGGCAGTAAGCGCACCGAACCACTGGACACAGCGCATTACCTTCTCTTTACATTTGAAGGGCATGGGTTCCCCAAGCCCACAGGGGAGGACGATCACGGTGAACAGGACCACGGCCTACGCCACCACCGGCCTCGCGGTGCCGAAGCAGCCCTCCGCCCCGGCCCGCGAGCGCTGCGCCGACCGCCCGGCCCCGGTCGTGCGCGACCTGCGCGACCGCGCCGGCCGCAGTCCGCACGCCCTGCTCTTCGGCCCCCGCGACCTGGTGGTGATCACCGGGCTGCCCGGCAGCGGCAAGTCCACCCTGATGCACCGCGCCGTCCCCGGCCACCGCATCGACTCCCAGGACGCCCGCGACCGCTGGGCCGCCCGCATGCCCCGCCGCCTGCCGTACGCGCTCTACCGCCCGCTGGTCCGGCTCGCCCACTACGCCGGACTGCGCCGCGCCCTGGGCACCGGTGAGGGGGTCGTCGTGCACGACTGCGGCACCCAGTCCTGGGTGCGCGCCTGGCTCGCCCGCGAGGCCCGCCGCCGCGGCGGCACCCTGCACCTGCTGGTCCTCGACGTCACCCCGGGCACCGCCCGGGAGGGCCAGCGCGAGCGCGGCCGCGGCGTGTCCCGGTACGCCTTCCGCCGCCACCGCCGTAGCACCGCCCGTCTGCTGCGCGCGGTGGAGCGGGGCGAGCTGCCCGCCGGCTGCGGCTCGGCCGTGCTGCTGGACCGGGACGCGGCGGACGTCCTGCACCGCATTGCCTTCCCCGGCTGATCGGACCGCCCGCTGTCACCGGTACCCGCTAGCCTTTCGATCCACAGCATGGTTCCCAGCAGGCGGTAGGCAGATGGACTTCCCGGCGGACACTCCCGCGGACTTCCCGGCACAGGCACACCCCCACCCGCACGGCGGTTGGCCCGGCAACGAGCTGGAGGAGGTGCTCTCGGCCTCCCTCGGCATACCCACCGCCGGCGCCCGGATCATCGAGGTCCTGGGCCGCAGCTTCCTCTGGATCCCGCTGCCGGGCGGCGGCGGCCCGCACAGCGGCCCGCTGGACCTGCCCACCCTGGAGATCGAGGGCCAGGTGTACGTCCCGGTCTTCAGCTCCGAGGAGCAGCTCCGCCAGGCGGCCGGCTCCCACATGTCGTACACCATCGCCCCGGCGGTGGAGTTCGCCCGCGGCCTGCCCCCGCAGGTCGGCCTCGCCGTCAACCCCGACGGCGTGGTCGGCATCCCGCTCCCGCCCGAGGCGGTGGCCGAGCTGTGCCGCGCGGGCCGCACCCCGCTGGACGGCCCCGGCACCGGCGGCCGGGTCCGCCTCTTCGAGCCCGACTGGCAGGACGACCCGGTCGACTTCCTCTCCGCCGCCTCCGCCGAGTTCGCCGCGACAGGCGTGGTCCTCAGCGCCCGCCGCTGCCTGGCCGCCGTCGAGACGGCCGACCCGGTGATGTTCGTGGGCGTGGAACTCTCCCAGTGGGAGGGCGACCTGCGAGCCCTGCCCCTGGACGCCCTGGGCAAGGCCCTGGGCAAAGTTCCGGTCAAGTGGCCGGTCAACCTGGTCCTGCTCGACGTGGCCCAGGACCCGGTGGGCGACTGGCTGAAGACAAACGTCCGCCCCTTTTACCAGTACGGCCACTGAACGCACCCGCACTCGCCGGCGAACACGAGGTCCCGAGCTGCCGGGCGCTTAAGCTGTGTCCGAACGCGGGGCAAGAATTGAAGGGGCGGTAAGACAGGTGAGCGCGAGCCCAAGCGGCAGCGTCGAGCACATGCTGCGCCAGGTCACCCCCGGGCGCTACGACGCCTACGAGGCACTGCTGCGCGCCCTCGCCACCCCCTCCTCCGGCCAGATCTGGATGCTCCTGTGGCACGGCCAGGCCGGCTCGCCCGATGCCCAGTACGGGAACATGGAGGTCGAAGGCTTCAGCTACGCCCCCTGTGTGACCTCCGCACAGGAACTCTCGGCAAGTGGCTGGAACCGCTCCTACGAAGTGGTCGACGGACTTGACGTGGCCCGCACCCTCTACCCCGACCACTACGGCCTCTGGCTCAACCCGCACGCCCCGGGCGGCGGCGTCGGCATCCCCTGGCTGGACCTGCGCCGGCTCGCCACCGGCCTGGACCGCCAGCCCGCCGGCCCGCTGCGCCTCGCGGAACCCGGCATCGAGATCCCGCAGTTCTACGCCCTGCTCGCACAGAACGCCCACCGGACCCCGGCGCTGCGCTCCCTGCGCCGCGCCTGGGTGCAGCCCGCGCTCGGGGCGCCGTACCTCGCCATCGGCCTCGACGTGTACGACACCTCGCCGGCCGCGGTCGACTCGGTGCGCGCGATGATGCAGCAGTCCGTCGGCGCGGTCCCGGACGGGCTGCCGGTGTCGACCGTCGCGATGACCGACGACTACGACCCGGTCGTGATGTGGATGAGGGCCAACGCCCGCCCCTTCTACGACCGCGAGGCCCACCCGGCCGCGCCCCAGCCGCAGCTGCAGGCCCCGCCCCAGTCCCAGGCGCCGGTCGCCGGGTACGGCTATCCGCCGGTGCACGGCGGCTACTGATCAACGGGCCCGCGCGGGCCTGTTCTTGGACCGGGTTGCAGAATTTACTGTCTCCAGACACTTCTGCGCGCGTAGAAGAGCGTCGATCCACCCGAAACGCACGGAATCGCCGGTCTGTCCCAAGTGTCCCTCGTCCGATGGCCGTTACCCACTGATCGGATAACGGAATCCCCAGGACAGCATCACGGTTGCGCATACTTTCTCCGCCAGCTCTGGCGGGTGATCGCGACCACGCTGAAGACTCGCGACTCAGACACGAGACCGATGGCCTCGTGATCGATGGCAAGTCGACAAAGCCGCAATCCGCGGCAGGCGCAGGCCGGTCACCACCGGCGAGAGGGGTCGCACATCGTGACCGCACCGATCGAGACCACCGGGGCGGCAGCCGAGGCGCAGCCGGAGGCTGTGCTGGAGGGTGCCGGTAAGGGGCAGATCGAGGGTCGTTCCCTGGGTCAGATCGCCTGGTCCCGGTTCAAGCGGGACAAGGTCGCCGTCGCGGGCGGTGTCATCGTGATCCTGCTGATCCTTCTCGCCGTCCTCTCGCGCCCCATCCAGGCGCTGTTCGGCCTCGACCCCAACGCCTTCCACCAGGACCTGATCGTCCCCGACACCTCGCTGCCCAAGGGCAGTTGGGGCGGCATGAGCATGGACCACCCGCTCGGCGTGGACCCCAAGTTCGGCCGGGACATCGCCACCCGCGTCCTGGAGGGCTCCTGGGTCTCCCTCGTGGTCGCCTTCGGAGCCACGATCCTCTCCAACGTGATCGGCGCGATCATGGGTGTCGTGGCCGGCTACTACGGCGGTCGGGTGGACTCGATCATCAGCCGACTGATGGACACCTTCCTCGCCTTCCCCCTCCTGCTCTTCGCGATCGCCATCTCCGCCACCCTGCAGGGCGGCGCGTTCGGCCTCAACGGACTGCCGCTCCACCTGAGCGTGCTCATCTTCGTCATCGGCTTCTTCAACTGGCCGTATCTGGGCCGGATCGTCCGCGGCCAGACCCTCGCCCTGCGCGAGCGCGAGTTCGTCGACGCCTCCCGCGGCATGGGTGCCAAGGCTCCCTACATCCTGTTCCGGGAGCTGATGCCCAACCTGGTCGGCCCGATCATCGTCTACTCGACGCTGCTGATCCCGACCAACATCCTCTTCGAGGCGTCCCTGAGCTTCCTCGGTGTCGGCATCCAGCCCCCGCAGGCGTCCTGGGGCGGCATGCTCCGCGAAGCGGTCACCTACTACCAGGTCGATCCCCAGTACATGATCGTTCCCGGTCTCGCCATCTTCGTGACCGTCCTGGCGTTCAACCTGCTCGGTGACGGTCTCCGAGATGCTCTCGACCCGCGCAGCCGCTGAAGCCTGCCGCCGAGAGTCCAAAAAGTTTCCGACAATGGAGGGGAAAGCGCCCATCATGCGAAGGTCAGCGCTGGCCGCTATCGCGGCCATCGGCTCCGCCAGCCTGCTTGTTGCGGGTTGCAGCAAGGCCGATGACAACAAGAATGAGAACGGCAACAAGTCGGCCGGCGCCAACGCCGCGACCCAGGGCGTCGTCAACGCCTCCGACAAGAAGGGCGGCACGCTCACCTACGAGCTGTCCGACGTCCCGGACTCCTTCGACCCGGGCAACACGTACTACGCGTACATGTACAACCTCAGCCGGCTGTACGCCCGCCCGCTGATGACCTTCGTGCCGGGTGCCGGCGAGAAGGGCAACACCCTCGCCCCGGACCTCGCCGCGAGCAAGGGCGTCCCGAGCGACGGCGGCAAGACCTGGACGTACAAGCTGCGTTCGGGCCTGAAGTACGAGGACGGCACGGCGATCACCTCGAAGGACGTCAAGTACGCCGTCGAGCGCTCCAACTTCGCGCGTGACGTGCTCTCCCTCGGCCCGAACTACTTCCAGCAGTTCATGGCCGGCGGCGACAAGTACAAGGGCCCCTACAAGGACAAGAGCGCCAAGGGCCTGTCCTCCATCGAGACGCCGGACGACAACACGGTCGTCTTCCACCTGAAGCAGGCCTTCCAGGAGTTCGACTACCTGGTCGCGGCCCCGCAGACGGCTCCGGTGCCCCAGGCCAAGGACAAGGGCGTCGACTACGTCAAGAGCATCGTGTCCTCGGGCTCGTACAAGTTCCAGAGCTACGAGGACGGCAAGCAGGCCGTCCTCGTGCGCAACGAGAACTGGGACCCGAAGACCGACCCGCTGCGCAAGCAGCTGCCGGACAAGATCGTCGTCAAGCTGAAGGTCAACCCGGAGACCATCGACCAGGACGTCCTGGCCGGCGACGCGATCGACCTGGCCGGTACGGGTGTCCAGGCCTCCACGCAGGCCAAGGTGCTCACCGACACCGCCAAGAAGGCCCAGACGGACAACACCTACGGTGGCCGTCTCGTCTACATGGCGATCAACACCAAGGTCGCGCCGTTCGACAAGGTCGAGTGCCGCAAGGCCGTGCAGTACGCGATCGACAAGGTCTCGGTGCAGACCGCCGAGGGCGGCCCGATCCGCGGCGACATCGCCTCCACGGTCCTGCCCCCGGACATCCCGGGCTACGCCAAGGCGGACGTCTACGCCACCAAGGGCAACAAGGGTGACGTCGCCAAGGCCAAGGAGCAGCTGAAGGCCTGCGGCAAGACGTCGATCTCGACCAACATCTCGGCCCGCTCGGACCGCCCGCAGGAGATCGACGCCGCCACGGCGATCATCAACTCGCTGAAGACGGTCGGCATCAACGCCAGCCTGAAGCAGTACCCGTCGGGCAAGTACTTCACGGACTACGCGGGTGTCCCGAAGTTCACCGTGAAGCAGAACATCGGCCTGGAGATGATGCAGTGGGGCGCCGACTGGCCCTCCGGCTACGGCTTCCTGCAGCAGATCCTGAACGGCAAGGCCATCAGCCAGTCGGGCAACACGAACCTGTCGCAGTACGACAACAAGGACGTCAACGCCCTTCTGGAGAAGGCGATCGGTACGCAGGACAACGCTGAGCGCAACAGCCTGTACACCGAGATCGACAAGAAGACCATGGACGATGCCGCCCTCGTGCCGCTGACCTACTTCAAGGTCCTGCTGGCCCGCCCGCAGAACTACACCAACCTGGTTTCCACGGCGGCCTTCAGCGGTCAGTACGACTACCTCAACATCGGCGTCGCGTCGAAGTAGCAGCCCCGGAAGGCAGGTGAAGGCATTGGTGCCCGCGGGCTTCGCGGCCCGCGGGCACCAGCGCCGGTCCCCGTGATCTCGTACATCCTCCGCCGGACGTTCGCGGCAGTGATCCTGCTGCTGGTCGTCTCCGCGGTCACCTTCGCCATCTTCTTCCTGCTGCCGCGGCTCGCCGGCCAGACAGCGGACCAGCTGGCGCAGCAGTACATCGGCAAGAGCCCGTCGCAGGCGGACATCGCCGCTGTCAAGCACAACCTCGGTCTGGACCAGCCTGTCTACGTCCAGTACTGGCACTTCATCAAGGGGATCGTGGCCGGCGCCACCTACGACCTCGGCCCCACCACGGTGCACTGCGACGCACCCTGCTTCGGTTACTCCTTCAAGAACCACCAGGCTGTGTGGCCGGAGCTCACCTCCCGTCTTCCGATCACCCTCTCGCTGGCCGTGGGTGCCGCCGTCCTGTGGCTGGTCTCGGGCGTCGTGGCCGGTGTCGTCTCCGCGCTGAAGCCGCGCTCGGTCCTCGACCGGACCTTCATGGGCATCGCGCTCACCGGCGTGTCGCTGCCCATGTTCTTCACGGGCAACCTGGCGATCCTGCTCTTCACCTACCAGTGGCCGATCTTCGGCAAGACGTACGTCCCCTTCACCGAGAACCCCTCGCAGTGGGCCAACACCCTCTTCCCTGCGTGGTGTTCGCTCGCCCTGCTGTACTCCGCCATCTACGCGCGGCTCACCCGCTCGGGCATGCTGGAGACGATGAACGAGGACTTCATCCGCACGGCCCGCGCGAAGGGCCTGCGGGAGCGCACCGTCGTCACCCGGCACGGACTGCGCGCCGCCCTCACCCCGATCATCACGGTCTTCGGCATGGACCTCGGCCTGCTGCTCGGCGGTGCCGTGATCACGGAGTCGGTGTTCTCGCTGCCCGGTATCGGCCAGTACGCGGTGCAGGGCATCACCGACAACGACCTGCCCAAGATCCTCGGCGTGACCCTGCTCGCCGCCTTCTTCGTCGTCTTCGCAAATCTCCTGGTGGACGTGCTCTACGCCGCCGCCGACCCGCGGGTGAGGCTCTCGTGACCGAACTCTCCAAGACCGGCGCCGCAGTGGGGGAGCCCACCTCCCCCGGCAAGGCGCCCGAGGCCTTCCTCGAGGTCCGCGACCTCAAGGTGCACTTCCCGACCGACGACGGCCTGGTCAAGTCCGTCGACGGGCTCAGCTTCTCGCTGGAGAAGGGCAAGACCCTCGCCGTCGTGGGCGAGTCCGGATCCGGCAAGTCGGTCACCTCGCAGGCCATCATGGGCCTGCACCGGCTCGGCACCCGCGGCAAGAACGTCCGGATGTCCGGCGAGATCTGGCTGGACGGCCAGGAGCTGGTCTCCGCCGCCCCGGACGAGGTGCGCAAGCTCCGCGGCCGCGAGATGGCGATGATCTTCCAGGACCCGCTGTCGGCGATGCACCCGTACTACAAGGTCGGCGACCAGATCGTGGAGGCCTACCGGGTCCACCACAAGGTGAGCAAGAAGGTGGCCCGCACCCGGGCCATCGAGATGCTCGACCGCGTCGGCATCCCCGAGCCGGCCAAGCGTGCCGACGGCTACCCGCACGAGTTCTCCGGCGGTATGCGCCAGCGCGCCATGATCGCCATGGCGCTGGTCAACAATCCCGAGCTGCTCATCGCGGACGAGCCGACCACCGCCCTCGACGTCACCGTCCAGGCGCAGATCCTCGACCTGATCCGGGACCTGCAGAAGGAGTTCGGCTCCGCGGTCATCATGATCACGCACGATCTCGGCGTGGTCGCCGAGATCGCCGACGACGTCCTGGTGATGTACGGCGGCCGGTGCGTGGAGCGCGGCCGGGCCGACGAGGTCTTCGAGAAGCCGCAGCACCCCTACACCTGGGGCCTGCTCGGCTCGATGCCCCGCATCGACCGTGACACCTCCGAACGGCTCATCCCGGTCAAGGGCCAGCCGCCGAGCCTCATCAACGTCCCCTCGGGCTGCGCCTTCCACCCGCGCTGCCCGTACGCGGACATCCCCAAGGGGAATGTCACCCGCACGGTGCGCCCCGAGCTGGAGCAGGTGAGCACCGGGCACTGGTCCGCCTGCCACCTCCCGGCCGAGGACCGTGAGCGGATCTGGACCGAAGAGATTGCGCCGAAGCTGTGAGTGAGACCAAGAAGACGGAGAAGACGGGCGAGACCGCGATCCCGCAGCAGGCGCAGGCCCCCGAGGACAGCTCGGCGGACCGCGACGTGCTGCTCAGGGTCGAGGGCCTGACCAAGCACTTCCCGATCAAGAAGGGCATTCTCCAGCGCCAGGTCGGCGCGGTGAAGGCCGTCGACGGCATCGACTTCGAGGTGCGCCGGGGCGAGACCCTGGGCGTCGTCGGCGAGTCGGGCTGCGGCAAGTCGACCATGGGCCGGGTCATCACCCGCCTCCAGGACCCGACCGGCGGCACGATCACCTTCGACGGGCAGGACATCACGCGGCTGAAGACCGGGCAGATGCGCCCGCTGCGCCGCGACATCCAGATGATCTTCCAGGACCCGTACGGCTCCCTGAACCCCCGTCACACCATCGGCTCGATCGTCTCGGCGCCGTTCCGGCTGCAGGGCGTGGAGCCCGAGGGCGGGGTGAAGAAGGAGGTCCAGCGGCTTCTCGAACTGGTCGGTCTGAGCCCCGAGCACTACAACCGCTACCCGCACGAGTTCTCCGGCGGTCAGCGTCAGCGCATCGGCATCGCCCGGGCGCTCGCCCTGAAGCCGAAGCTGGTGGTGGCCGACGAGCCGGTCTCCGCGCTGGACGTGTCGATCCAGGCGCAGGTCGTCAACCTCATGGACGACCTCCAGGAGGAACTCGGCCTGACCTACGTGATCATCGCGCACGACCTCTCCGTCGTCCGGCACGTCTCGGACCGGATCGCGGTGATGTACCTCGGCAAGATCGTCGAACTCGCCGACCGTACCTCGCTGTACGAGGCGCCGATGCACCCGTACACCAAGGCGCTGATGTCGGCGGTGCCGGTGCCGGACCCGAAGCGCCGGGGCCAGAAGAGCGAGCGCATCCTGCTGCGCGGCGACGTGCCCTCGCCGATCGCCCCGCCCTCCGGCTGCCGCTTCCACACCCGCTGCTGGAAGGCGACGGAGATCTGCAGGACGACCGAGCCGCAGCTCGTGGAGCTGAAGCCGGGTCAGCGGGTCGCCTGCCACCACCCGGAGAACTTCGCCGACCAGGCTCCCCAGGACACGGTCCTGCTCTCGGTGGCGAAGGAGGCGTCGGAGCTGGTCCCGGACGCGATCCTGGCGGAGTCGGCGGAGCAGACGGAGACGCCGGCCGCGAAGGCCACCACCGCGGAGGCTCCCGAGGAGGAGCCGGCCACCACCGAGGAGTCCGCCGCCGAGGAGTCCGCCGCCGAGGAGTCCTCCGACGAGGAGGCTGCTCCCGAGGAGGCTGCTCCCGAGCAGGGCGCCACCGCCGAAGAGACCGACGCCGAGGCGTCCGCGGCCAAGGCCCAGGAGTCAACCGACAAGTAGCACATGACAACTGGGCAAAGTCATGTACATGCCTGAACGGGAGAGTGCAGAGTCGTCCGTGTCCGTCCACTGACCGGGACACGCTCGAAGGGACGACCATGGCACTCTCCCGTTCGGCACGCATCGGGGCCCTCGCCACCGCGGCGGCCTCCTTCTTAGTCGTCGCAGCCTCCTCCGCACCCGACCCGGGCGCGGCCGGCATCGGCGACCCCTACTTCCCCCAGCTCGGCAACGGCGGCTTCGACGCCCGCCATTACGACCTGGACATCTCCTACGCCCCGGACACCGGCCGCCTGGACGGCCGTACCACCCTCACCGCGCGCGCCACCCAGAACCTCTCCTCCTTCGACCTCGACCTCCAGCAGCTGGAGATCACCCGGATCGAAGTCGACGGCAGACGCGCACGGTTCAACCGCGACGGCGACGAGATCACCGTCACCCCGCGCGACACCCTCGCCAAGGGCCGCACCTTCACCGTGTCCGTCACCTACGGCGGCATCCCCGAGCCCCTCGGTGGCCCCATCGTGTTCGGGTCCAAGTACGGCTGGATGAAGACCGCCGACGGAGTCTTCGTCGCCTGCGAACCCAACGCCGCCTCCACCTGGTTCCCGTCCAGCGACCACCCCGCCGACAAGGCCACCTACGACATCCGGATCAAGGCGCCCAAGGGCCTGACCGGCGTCTCCAACGGCCGGCTCGTGTCGACGTACGACCGGGGCGGCTCGACGTACACGCACTGGCGCGAGAGGCGGCCCATGGCCACCTACCTCGCCACCGCCACCATCGGGAAGTTCGACGTGCGCACCGGCCGCACCCCGGGCGGCACCCCGATCTACGTCGCCGTCGACCCCGTACTGAAGAACAGCAACAACGTCGACGTGTACGCCGTCACCGCCGCGGCCACCGACTACTGGTCGCAGGTCTTCGGGCCGTACCCCTTCGAGGAGACCGGCGCGATCGTCGACGACATGCCCGAGGCCGGGTTCTCACTGGAGGTGCAGAGCAAGCCCGCCTACTCGGCGGTGCGCAACGAGACGACCATCGTGCACGAGCTGGCCCACCAGTGGTTCGGCGACTCGGTGAGCGTGGCCCAGTGGAAGGACATCTGGCTCAACGAGGGCTTCGCCACCTACGCCCAGTGGCTGTGGGCCGAGCACCAGGGCACCCGCACCGCCCACGACTCCTTCCTGGCCGCCTACAACGCCCGCCCCGCCGACGCGGCTTTCTGGCAGATCAAGGTGGCCGACCCGCAGCGCGACACCATGTTCGCCTCGGCCGTCTACCAGCGCGGCGCGATGACACTCCAGGCGCTCCGGGAGCGGATCGGCGACAAGGCGTTCTTCAAGCTGCTGCCCACTTGGACCCGGCTCCACCGGTACGGCAACGCGGACACGGCCGACTTCGTCCGCCTCGCCGAGCGGATCAGCGGACAGCAGCTGGACGACCTCTTCGACACCTGGCTGTTCACAACAGGCAAGCCGACCGTCTAGGCCTGGCTTTGTAAGGTTCACACCCCTTGACAGGTGAGAATGTCAGGGTGCAGCTGCAGCAACTCTTCAGTCCCTCCGTCCAGCACACGCTCGATGTCATCGGCATCTTCGTGTTCGCGATCTCCGGCGCGCTGCTGGCCGTCCGGAAGAACTTCGACGTGTTCGGCATCGCCGTGCTCGCCGAGGTCACCGCGCTGGGCGGAGGGCTGTTCCGCGACCTGGTCATCGGGGCCGTGCCCCCGGCCGCCTTCACGGACCTCGGCTACTTCGTCACCCCGCTGTTCGCCACGCTCGTCGTCTTCTTCCTGCATCCGCACGTGGAGCGCATCCAGGCGGCGGTCCTCGTCTTCGACGCGGCCGGCCTCGGCCTGTTCTGCGTCAGCGGTACGACGAAGGCGTACTCCTACGGCCTCAACCTGACCGCGTCCGCGACCCTCGGCCTCGCCACCGCGGTCGGCGGCGGCGTGCTCCGGGACGTGCTCGCCAACGAGGTGCCCTCACTGCTGCGCTGGGACCGTGACCTGTACGCCGTCCCGGCGATCGTCGGGGCCACCATGGTCGTGCTGTGCATCCACTACGACGTCCTGACCTCGTTCACCAGCGGGCTCGCGGTCGTCACCGCTTTCGTTCTGCGTCTGCTGGCGATGAAGTTCCACTGGCGAGCGCCGCGCGCGTGGAACCGCCGGTCGACGGTGTCGGAGGAGTAGCCCCGGCGGTCCCGGCGAGGGACCTGTCCTCGCCCTTGGCGCGGTTCTGGCCCATCTGCAGGGTCAGCCAGCGGAACACGTCAGGGACCTGCGGCCGCCACAGCGCCATGGTGTGCCCGCCCGCGCTGCGCGGCAGGAACACCACGTGCACGGTCGTCGGCGCCTTGGCCGCGGACTCCAGTGCCACGCCCGCCTGGTAGCCGTCGCCGGACTCGCCGGAGACGTACAGCGCGATCCGGGGCGGTACGTGCGCCTTCTTCAGGAGCAGGTAGGGGTTGTTCTCGGCGCGCAGGGTGGGGTTCTGTGCCGCGAGGGAGTTGCGCTCGCCGATCGGGTCGTTGTACCCGGACATGCTCACCGCGGCCCGGTACCGGTCCGGGTGCGCGACGGCCAGCTTCACCGCGCAGTGCGCGCCCGCCGAGTAGCCGGACACCGCCCAGCCCTGCGGTGCCGGCAGGGCGCGGAAGTTGTCCATGACCATCTTCGGCACGTCGATGCTGAGCCAGCTGTCGGCGTTGACCGTGCCGGGGATGTTGGCGCAGCCGGTGTCCACGCCGGCCAGCAGGTTGGTGCGCGGGGCGACCAGGATGAAGGGTGCGACCTGGCCGCTCTTCATCAGCGGCAGCAGCTGCTCGTGCACCTTCATCGACCCGAACGAGGCCTTCGCGGAGCCGGGATAGCCGGGCAGCAGCTCCACGACCGGGAACTTCTTGTGGCGGTACGCGGGCTCGTTGTACTGGGGCGGCAGCCAGACGTAGACCTCGGCGTTCACTCCGGAGATCCGGCCCTTGAGCTGGGTGACCCGCACCCCGCCGGCCGCGTGCATACCGGGCCCGTCGGCCTGCTTGAACTCCTGTCTGACCTTGGGCAGGTGTTTGTACGCTATGCCGCCGGTGCCGTCCCGGCCGAGGTCGGCGGCCTGCTGGACGTGGTTGCCGGTGCCGAGCAGGTCGGCCCAGTTGTCGTACAGGTTGTTCTCGTTGTTGACCAGTACGAAGACCAGCGTGACGGCCGTGCCCTGGGCGAACAGCAGCATCAGCACCCGGGCCGCGGTACGCAGGGGCTTGGGCCCCCGCATCCGCGACCACAGGACGAGCGGCAGTATGAGGGCGACCACGGACAGCACGATGGTCATGTAGAGGAACGGAGTCCCGGTGAGGCTCATGTCCTCATAGAGGGAAAACCAGGGCCCGAGGTTGTGGACGTGTCGGGACACTTACCTAGAAATTGCCGGATCCTCACCCTGTAGAGGGTCGAACAGGGGGCCGAACAGGGGGTCTGCGACAGGGCAGGCATGCGATTCCCGACCCATCCTCTCATCCCCCCGACTTGATCTTGTCACCCGCCCGCAATATCCAAAGCTACCGCTTAGTAATTTCGTGTTGTACCGTTCAGGCATGCCAGAAGCAGCTTCCGCACCCTCCCCGTCGCGGGCCGTGATCGGCGACAGCGAGTTCGACCGCGACACCACGGTCACCCGGCGCGAGCCCGGGGTCTACGACATCGACCTCTCCGCCGGCTGGACGATCATCAACGCCGTCAACGGCGGCTATCTGCTGGCCGTCCTCGGCCGGGCCCTCGCGGACGCCCTCCCGCACCCGGACCCCTTCACCATCTCCGCGCACTACCTGACCGCGTCCCTGCCGGGCCCGGCCGTGATCCGCACACAGCCGGTCCGCACCGGCCGCACCCTCTCCACCGGTCAGGCCTCGCTCTTCCAGTACGACGAGGAGGGCAACGAGGTCGAACGCATCCGCGTCCTCGCCTCCTACGGCGACCTCGCCACGCTCCCCGACGACGTCCGTACGACGGCGACACCGCCCGCGATCCCGCCGATGGCGGAGTGCTTCGGCCCGGACGACTCGCCGGCCCCGGTCCCGGGCAGCTCGGCCATCGCCGACCGGCTGATGCTCAAGCTCGACCCCGCCACCCTCGGCTGGGCGCTCGGCGCGCCCTCCGGCAAGGGTGAGATGCGGGCCTGGTTCGGCCTGGCCGACGGCCGCGACGCCGACCCGCTCTCCCTCCTCCTCGCGGTGGACGCCCTGCCGCCCACCGCCTTCGAGATCGGCCTCAAGGGCTGGGTGCCCACGGTCGAACTCACCGTTCACGTCCGCCACCGCCCGGCCCCCGGCCCGCTGCGCGTGTCGATCACCACACGTAACCTGGCCGGCGGCTTCCTGGAGGAGGACGCCGAGGTCTGGGACAGCGAGGACCGCCTGGTCGCCCAGTCCCGGCAGCTGGCCCGGGCCCGGCTCGGCTGAACGCCGGGTCCGGTCGTGCGCCGGGCCCGGGCCAGGGGTGTGCGGCCCGCTGCCTTGCGCCAGGCCGGCCGGGATCAGGCCCGGGTGAGGGGTGTGCGGCCCATCCAGGCTGCCAGCTGCTCGTAGACGTCTGCTCCCTCGGCTGCCTCCCGGCGGGTGGCGAAGGGCGTCTCGGCGTCGCGGGGGCGGGAGTCGGGGAGCAGCCGGCGGGCGGTCGCGAGCGCGAACGCGGCCAGTTCCGGGTCGAGTTCCCGCGGGTGGCCGAGGGCCTCGGCGAGGTCCCAGGTGTGGGTCACGATCTCCATGACGTATCCGGAGAGCGCCGCGTGGCCGGGGGTTTCGCCCCAGGGCACCCGTACCGGGGTCGTCATCCGCTCGTCGCTCTCCCAGGCCTTCAGCACCCGGACGCGTACCTCGTCGTAGGCCGCCGCCCAGCCGTCGTCCGCGACGCCGTCGGCGAAGGAGCGCATCGAGAGTCCGTCGCCGCCCTCGCCGACGACGGCGATCCGGAGGGTGCCGCCGACGATGTGGCTCAGCAGGGTGCGTACGTCGAACTCGGAACAGGGTGTGGGGCCGTCGAGCTGTTCGGGGCGCACGGTCTTGATGAGCGCGGCCGCCTGTTCGGTGGCGCGGGTGTAGACGGGGCGCGGGTCGGTGACGTCGGCGGGGATGGTCATGGTGTGCCTCTCGGTCGGTCGGTACGGAGAGGATGCGGGGATAACCTGACAGATTCCGTCAACATTTGCGCGGACGTTCGTGTGGCGGGATTCTGGGCGCGTGAAGTCCGACCGGCTGCTGTCGATCCTGCTGCTCCTGCAGACCCGGGGCCGCGTTCCCGCGCACGAACTCGCCGACCGGCTGGAGGTGTCGGTCCGCACCATCTACCGGGACATCGAGGCGCTGTCGGCCTCCGGCGTGCCCGTGTACGCCGAGCGCGGCCGGCACGGCGGCATCGAACTCCTCGCCGGATTCCGCACGGACGTCACCGGCCTGACCGCGGACGAGTCCCGTGCCCTGTTCATCCTGGCCGCCCAGGGCGCGCACGCCGCGCTCGGCCTGGACGCCGCGCTCGGCTCGGCCCTGCGCAAGGTGATGGCGGCCCTGCCGGCGCCGCACCGGCCGGCCGCCGAGGTCACCAGCCGCCGCATCCTGGTCGACGCCACCCGCTGGAAGAGCGGCCCGCAACAGGCCGTCGACCTGGAGGTCCTCCAGGACGCGGTGTTCTGCGACCGGCGGCTGAAGCTGCGCTACCGGCACAGCGGGGAGCGGGAGCCGCGGACGTACACCGTGGACCCGTACGGCCTGGTCGCCAAGGCCGGGGTCTGGTACCTGGTCGCCGACCGGCGCGGCGCACCGCAGCTGTTCCGCGCCGACCGGGTGCGCTCGGCACGCCTGCTCGACGATCCCGTGCGGCGCCGCCCCGGTGTCGAACTCGCCGATGCCTGGGAGGTGTTGCGCCGCCAGGTGGAGGAGCGGCCGGAGGACGGGATCGACGTCACCGTACGCATCCGGCGCGAGCGTCTCGACATGTTCCAGCGGATGGCCGCGGCCCAGCTGACCGCACTCCCCGACGACGACGGCGAGAGCGACTGGGTCACCGCCCGGCTCTCGTACCCGGTGCTGCGAGCGGTGCGCCAACTGCTCGCCTTCTCCGACCAGGTGGAGATCCTCGACCCGCCCGAGGCGCGCGCGGAACTGCTGCGGGCGGTCCGTTCTGTCACGGACCTGTACCAGGCACCGGACCGGGACGACGGATGAAATCCCAGGTGGGCGAGGGTTCTTGGGGCACGCTTTACCCCATTGACAGGCGACGGACAGGGCGGGCCCAAGAACGCCCTAACCGCCGTTGGTTGAGTGCCCGCCTCAGGAAGCCCTCATCTCTCGTGGAGCTGTCTCTCATGAAGCGTGCACGTCTCGTCCCCGCCGCCGCCCTGCTGGCCCTGTCGCCGCTGCTGCTGACCGCGTGCGGCTCGGGCGACTCGTCCTCCTCGACCAGTGGCAACTCCGGGCAGCAGGCCTGTCAGGCGCCGTCCGGCATGCCGACGGGCGGTGCGGCCGCAGGGCGCCGCCCGAGCGGGGCGCCGTCGGGCGCGCCCTCGGGAGGCTCCACCGCGCAGCCGACCGGCAGGCCGTCCGGGGCGCCCTCGGGCATGCCGAGCGGTGCGCCCGGCGGCGGGCAGGGCGGTCCCGGCGCCGGTCAGGGCGGCGGTTGCGGCGGACCGGGCGGCAGCCAGGACGCGGGTCGGACCGGAGGGCAGGCCGGAGGGCAGGCCCAGCAGGGCTGACCGGACGGGAGTGCCGGGTCGCCGGGAGCGCGTCAGTCCAGCCAGTGCCGCCGGCCGATGCTGATGAGCCGCATCTGCCGGGTGGCGCGCTGGGTGACGCGCTCCCGCTCGTCCTCGGGAGCGTCCAGCGACTCCAGGAAGAGCGAGGCCGTGATGAGCATCTGGTCCACGTAGAGGTGCGCGAGCATCAGCACGTCGTCCTCGTTCCAGCCCTCGGCCTGCGGGTCCTTGGCCAGCTCGGTCTTCACCTCCTCGGCGAACCGGGCCAGTTGGGCCTGGATGGCCTCGCGCACCGGCTGCACCCCGCCATGGCGTTCACGGGCGATGAAGCGGACGTGCGCGGGGTGCGTGTCCACGTGGTGGGCGATCAACTCGATGGCGCGGGTGATGCGCTCCCCGCTGTCGCCCGCCGTGGACACCGTCGTGCGCACCATCGGGTGCAGGCTGCCCAGCGCCTCGTCGACCAGGGCCACGCCGAGATCGGCGGTGGAGCGGAAGTGCCGGTAGAAGGCGGTCGGGGCGACACCGACGGCGCGGGTGACCTCGCGCAGACCGAGGCTGCTCAGGCTCTGCTCCTCCAGCAGCGCGAGCGCCGCGTCCAGGAAAGCCTGCCGGGTCTTCTGCTTCTGGGCCTGCCGGATGCCGAGGGTGTGACTCATATCATCCAGTTAACAACTGTTCTCTGGAATTGGAAAGTCGTGCGACGCGCTAGACTCGAAGTCAGTGAACAACTGTTACTACAACTGTTCACCGAGACTTCACAGAGCCCAAACACAAGGCATCCCTGAGGGGGGATCCGATCCCATGCTGTTCCTCGTCGCCGCACTCATGCTGCTCGGCGTCGTGCTGGGCACCGTCGCCCACACACCGCTGACCGTCACCCTGGCCGCCGCCGCCGGCATCGCCACCTGGCTCGCCGTCTTCGCGCTCCGCGAGCGCCACGGCCGCCGTCGCCGCACCTCGGCCAACTGACCGTCCGACCCGACTTCCAGGAGCTGAGCACCATGCAACTCACCGCACCGGCCACCGGCAGCACCGAAACGCGTCCGCGCGACGCCGACGGCATGGCCGTGGCGTCCTTCATCCTCGGCCTCCTCGGCCTGCTCGTCCTCAACATCTTCCTCGGGCCGATCGCCATCGCCCTGGCCACCGTCGCCCTCTGGCGCGGCACGGCCCGCCGCGGCCGCGCGTACCTGGGCCTGACGCTGGGCGTCGCCGACCTGGCGGTCCTCGTGATCGCCATGCAGATGTCCCACACGGTGTCGTGGAGCCTCTGAGGCGCCCTCCCGCGACCTGACAACGGCAGAGCCCCGAGGACGACGGGGCACGGCCGCGGAGCCCTGCTCGCGCCGTGGGGTGCCGAGTGCACGCCTGCCGTGGGGCGCTGGGCCCTACTCCTGCCGTGGGCCGGCAGAGGCGTTCCTGTCCTCCACCGTCGTGGGCAGCGATCGGCTGTGGTCCTCCACCGTCGTGGGCAGCGATCGGCTGTGGTCCTCCAGCGTCGTGGGCAGCGATCGGCTTCCGCCTCTCACCGTCGTGGGTACCGGTCCGTTTCCGCCTCTCACCGTCGTGGGTACCGGTCCGCTTCCGCTCGCCGGCGTCGTGGGCAAGCGATCGGCTGCCGTCCACCACCGCCGTGGGTACCGGTCTGCTCCCGCCCCCCGTCGCCGTGGGGTACCGGTTGCTCCCGTCCCTCACCGTCGTGGGGTACCGGTTCGCTCCAGCCCCCCCATCGCCGTGGGGCACCGACCCGCTCCCGTCGTGGAGCGCTCGTGCCGCCGCCACGTGACGGCCGCAGCGATCCGTCCCGCCGTGGGCAGACGTTCCGCAGGGCGGAACGGGTGGGCACGGCCTGCAGCGCCGGGTGCGCCGCCACCAACGCCGGCCGAGCCCACGCAAGGCGCACGCCGAGCCCACGCAAGGCGCACGCCGAGCACCTGCAAGGCGCACGCGCAAACCACGCAGGGCGCACGCAGGGCACCCGCAGCCGAGCGCAACCGGGGACTCGCCGCCAAGGCCGACTGCAAGGGCGCCGTAGAATCGGCCACACCATGGCTTACCTCGACCACGCCGCCACGACACCGATGCTCCCGGAGGCGGCAGAGGCGCTGACCGCCCAACTGAGCATCACCGGCAACGCGTCCTCCCTGCACGCCTCGGGCCGCCGAGCCCGCCGCACGGTCGAGGAGTCCCGCGAAACCCTCGCGGAGGCGCTGGGCGCGCGCCCCAGCGAGGTCGTCCTCACCTCGGGTGGCACCGAGGCCGACAACCTCGCGGTGAAGGGCCTGTACTGGTCCCGCCGCGACGCCGACCCGGCCCGCACCCGCATCCTGGCCAGCCCCGTCGAGCACCACGCCGTACTCGACGCCGTGCACTGGCTCGGCGAACACGAGGGCGCCACCGTCGAGTACCTCCCCGTCGACTCCTACGGCCGCGTCCGCCCCGAGTTCCTGCGCGACGCCATCCTCCGCAACCCCGACGACATCGCCCTGGCTACCGTGATGTGGGCCAACAACGAGATCGGCACGGTCATGCCGGTGCGCGAACTCGCCGACGTGGCCGCGGAGTTCGGCATCCCGCTGCACGCCGATGCGGTCCAGGCGGTCGGTCAGCTCCCGGTCGACTTCGGTGCCTCGGGCCTCGCCGCGATGACAGTGTCGGGTCACAAGATCGGCGGCCCGTACGGCATCGGCGCGCTGATCCTCGGCCGCGAGTACACCCCCGTACCCGTCCTGCACGGCGGCGGCCAGGAACGCCACGTCCGCTCCGGCACCCTCGACGTCCCCGCCGTCGCCTCCTTCGCGGTGGCCGCGCGGCTCGCCGCCGAGCAGCGCGAGTGGTTCGCCCGCGAGATCGGCGCCCTGCGGGACAAGCTGGTCGACGCGGTCCGTACGGCCGTCCCGGACGCGATCCTCGGCGGCGACCCGGCACCCGAGGGCCGCCTCCCGGCCAACGCCCACTTCACCTTCCCCGGCTGCGAGGGCGACTCCCTGCTGCTCCTGCTGGACGCCCAGGGCATAGAGTGCTCCACCGGCTCCGCCTGCACCGCGGGCGTCGCCCAGCCCAGCCACGTCCTGCTCGCCACCGGCACGGACCCGGACCTGGCCCGTGGCACCCTCCGCTTCTCCCTGGGCCACACCTCCACGGATGCCGACGTCGAGGCCCTCGCGAAGGCGATCGGACCGGCGGTGGAGCGGGCCCGGGCGGCAGGGCTGACGTAGGACTGGTGCGGCGCCTCAGCCTCCGGCCCGCCGCACCCGTTCCATGTAGCGGTCCCAGTCCCAGTGCCGCCCGGGGTCCGTGTGATCCGTGCCCGGCACCTGCACGTGCCCGATGACGTGCTCCCGGTCGGCGGGTATGCCGTAGTGCCTGCATATCGCGGCCGTCAGCCGTGCCGAGGCCGCGTACATCGCGTCCGTGAAGGAGGAGGCGTCCTCCACGAAGCCCTCGTGCTCGATGCCGACGCTGCGCTCGTTGTACTCCCGGTTGCCCGCGTGGAAGGCCACGTCCAGCTCGCGGATCAGCTGGGTGACCCGGCCGTCCTTGCGCACGATGTAGTGCGCCGCGGCGCCGTGCGCCGGGTCCTGGAAGACCTTCACCGCCGAGTCGTAGCCGCCCTGCGTGACGTGGATGACGACCCGGTCGACGCGATAGTCGTCCGGCCGGTCCGCGCGCCGGTAGTTCGCCGGGGAGGCCGCCACCCAGCGCGCGCCGCGGAGGTCGACGGCCCCCGCCACCCGCGGCTTCTCCACCCCGGGCAGCCGCCACCACAGATGGGACAGCTCCTCGCGGGCCAGCGCGGCCGTGCCCACCGCGGCCGCGGCCCCGCCGACGAGCAGGGCCCGCCGCCCCAGCCGCCGGTCCCCGTCGCCCGCTGTCGTCCCCTTCGTCGCCCCCATGTGATCGTCAACGGATATCCCGCAGCCCGGGTTCCCGCGCCCCCGTACTCTGGAAGGGCTATGACTGACACCCCGCAGCGCCCCCGCCCCCTCCGCGTCCTCGCCGCCATGTCCGGCGGAGTGGACTCCGCCGTCGCCGCCGCGCGCGCCGCGGAAGCCGGCCACGACGTCACCGGCGTCCATCTCGCGCTCTCCGCGAACCCCCAGTCCTTCCGCACCGGCGCGCGGGGCTGTTGCACCATCGAGGACTCGCGCGACGCCCGCCGCGCGGCCGACGTCATCGGCATCCCGTTCTACGTGTGGGACCTCGCGGACCGTTTCCGCGAGGACGTCGTCGAGGACTTCGTCGCCGAGTACGAGGCAGGCCGCACCCCCAACCCGTGCCTGCGCTGCAACGAGAAGATCAAGTTCGCCGCGCTGCTGGACAAGGCGCTGGCCCTCGGCTTCGACGCCGTCTGCACCGGTCACTACGCGAAGGTGATCGTGGCCGAGGACGGCTCCCGCGAGCTGCACCGCGCCTCCGACATGGCCAAGGACCAGTCGTACGTGCTCGGGGTCCTGGACGACAGGCAGCTCGCCCACGCGATGTTCCCGCTCGGCGACACGGTCACCACCAAGGAGGAGATCCGCGCGGAGGCCGAGCGCCGGGGTCTGGCCGTCGCCAAGAAGCCCGACTCGCACGACATCTGCTTCATCGCCGACGGCGACACCCAGGGCTTCCTTGCCCAGCGGCTCGGCAAGGCGGAGGGCGACATCGTCGACGAGTCCGGCGCCAGGGTGGGCACGCACGAGGGTGCGTACGGCTTCACCATCGGCCAGCGCAAGGGCCTGCGCATCGGCACCCCCGCCGCCGACGGCAAGCCGCGCTACGTCCTCGACATCTCCCCGGTCACCAACACGGTGACCGTCGGCCCGGCCGCCGCCCTGGACGTCACCGCGCTGACCGCGATCAAGCCGCGCTGGTGCGGCACCGCCCCGGCCGGCCCCGGCACCTACACCGCCCAGCTCCGCGCCCACGGCGGCGAGACCGAGGTCACCGCGGAACCGGTCGACGGCGAACTGCGCGTCCGCTTCACCGAGCCGGTCCGCGGCGTCGCCCCGGGCCAGGCGATCGTGCTGTACGACGGCACGCGCGTGGTCGGCTCGGCCACGATCGCGTCGACCACGCGCGCGACGGCAGCGGCGCTGTAACCACCCGCGGCGGAGACCGGGGCCGCTACCGCTGCCGGAGGCCTGCTCAGCCGGCCAGGAACTCCGCCAGCACCGGCCCCAGCACGTCCGGCTCCACCATGTGCGTCTGGCCCTCCAGGACGCTGTACGTGCCCTGCGGCGCCGCCTCCGCGACCGCCCGGCCCGCCTCGCGCAGCCACTGCGGGCTCGCCCCGCCCGCGACGGACAGCACGGGCACGGAGATCGCGGCCAGCCGCTCCCGGGGCAGCAGGCCGCCGCCCATGACCGCATTGTCGTACGCCAGGCTCGGCGCGACGGCTTCCATGCCGGCCCACATGGGGGACTGGCGGGCGCCCTGGATCATCTCCTCGGCCAGGCCCGTCAGCCGCAGGAACAGCTGCACGGCGTCCCCGCGCCGGCCGTCGGCGAGCGCCTCGTCGAGGTTCGCGGTGTACTCCGTCATCTGCTCGGCACCGCCCGCCCGGAAGTCCGCGAACGGCACCTCGTACACGGCGGCCTGACGCACCGGCAGGCCGCTCGCCGCCGCCTCCAGCACCAGCGCACCGCCCGAGGAGACGCCGAACAGCGCCGCCGCTCCGCCCACCGCGTCGATCAGCGCCGCCAGGTCCTCGACCTCGCGCGCCACCGCGTAGGGCGCCGTGTCACCGCTCTCGCCGCGGCCCCGGCGGTCGTAGACGACGGCCGTGCAGCGGTCCGCGAGCCGGTGCGCCAGGGGCAACACGGTGCCGCCGGTGGACATCGCGCCGCTCACCAGGATCACCGTCGGCCCCTGGCCGATCACTCCGTACGCGAGGGAGGTGCCGTCGCGGGAAGTCGTCTTCTTGTCCATGGCGGTGCAGACTGCCGCACGCCGGGCGACTCATCGGCGGCGACACGTCGGCGCCGTCGAAGGTCACGACACTTCGACCTCGTAGAAGCAGAGGTGGTCCCTGATCTCCGCCACGCCCGGCTTCGGGTCCGGGTACGCCCACACCAGGTCGGGCGCGTCCGGCAGCGACCAGTAGGACGCGGTGCCCTTGAACGGGCAGACGGTGTGGGTGTCGGAGGGGGTGAGCAGTTCCAGGCGGACGTCCTCCGGGGGTATGTAGTAGCGCACCGGACAGCCCGTCTCGCGCAGGACGAGGGGGCGGTCGGTCTCCGCGAGCACCTGGTCGCCGCGCACCACGCGCACGTGCCGCTCGCTCTTCTCGATGGTGATGGTGTGTCCGTGGGCCATGTCGGAACAGCGCAGGCGGGCCCGGACTTCTTCCCGCGTACGGTGGGGGACATGAATATCTGCGTCTTCCTCTCCGCGGCCGATCTCGACGAGCGCTACACGCGTCCCGCGCACGAGTTCGCGGAGCTGCTCGGCAAGGGCGGGCACACGCTGGTGTGGGGCGGTTCCGACGTCGGACTGATGAAGGTCGTCGCCGACGGGGTCCAGGAGGCGGGCGGCAGGCTGCTCGGCGTCTCGGTCGGCTTCCTGTCGGCGAAGGCGCGGCCCGGCGCGGACGAGATGGTCATCGCGGCCGACCTCGCCGAGCGCAAGCGGCTGTTGCTGGAGAAGGCCGACGCGGTGGTGATCATGGTGGGCGGGACCGGGACGCTCGACGAGGCCACCGAGATCCTGGAACTGAAGAAGCACGGCCGGACCGACAAGCCGGTGGTGCTGCTGAACACGGCCGGCTTCTACGACGGCCTCAAGGAGCAGTTCCGCCGCATGGAGGACGAGGGCTTCCTGCCCCGCCCGCTGTCCGAGCTGGTCTTCTTCGCGGAGGAGCCCGTAGGCGCACTGGCCTACCTGGAGGAGTCCGTGGGCACCCGCTGATGCGAGCATGGCGGGCATGGCTACTCATGTGATCACCGGGGCCGGATCCGGCATCGGCGCGGCCGTCGCCCGCCGTCTGCACGCGCGCGGGGACGAACTCGTCCTGCACGCGCGCGATGCGGGCCGCGCGAAGGAGCTTGCCGCCGAGTTCCCCGGGGCGCGCACCCTGGTGGGCGACCTGGCCGATCCCGACAAGCTCTCCTGGGCCTTCTCCCACCAGACGCTCCCGGACCGGGTCGACTCGCTCCTGCACATCGCCGGTGTCGTGGACCTCGGCGAGGTCGGCGAGCTGACCCCGAAGTCCTGGCGCCACCAGCTCAACGTCAACCTGATCGCCCCCGCCGAGCTGACCCGGCACTTCCTGCCCCAGCTCCGCACCACCCGGGGCCACGTGATCTTCGTCAACTCCGGCGCCGGGCTCACCGCACACGCCGGCTGGTCCGCGTACGCCGCCTCCAAGCACGGTCTGAAGGCCCTGGCCGACTCCCTGCGCCAGGAGGAGCACGGCAACGGCGTCCGCGTCACCTCGGTCTACCCCGGCCGCACGGCCAGCCCCATGCAGGCCAAGGTCCACCAGCAGGAGGGCAAGGACTACGACCCGGGCAAGTGGATCGACCCCGAGTCGGTGGCGACGACCGTCCTGATGTCCCTGGACCTCCCGAGGGACGCGGAGGTCAACGACCTGACGGTGCGGCCGGGGCGCTGACCTCGCCCGAAGGGTTCCGTAGGCTGCCCTGGTGAGCGAAAACAGCGTGTTCAGGTTCGGTGGGGCCACTGGGGTCGGGTCCATGCCCGGCGGGGATGCCAGGGAGGCCGCCAAGACCGTCACCGGCAGCTTCGAGGACTTTCCGTTCCTGCCCGAGCTGCCCGCCCGCGGCCCCGGGGCCGACATGATCGGGCGGACCGCGGGGATGCTGGTCGAGCTGTACGCGCGCGTGGAGCCCAGCGGCTGGCGGATCGGCGACCGGCCGGGCCGGGACACCAGGCGTGCCCGGTCCTGGCTGGGGGAGGACCTGGACGCCCTGGAGGAGTTCACCCAGGGCTACGAGGGCGACCTCAAGGTGCAGGCGGTCGGGCCCTGGACGCTGGCCGCCGCCCTGGAGCTGAAGAACGGCGAGGCCGCCCTCTCCGACCTCGGCGCCTGCCGTGACCTCGTCGGCTCCCTCACCGAGGGGCTGCGGCTGCACCTCGCCGAGGTGCGGCGGCGGATCCCCGGTGCCCGGCTCGTCCTCCAGCTCGACGAGCCCTCCCTCACCGCCGTACTGCGCGGACAGGTCCGCACGGCCAGCGGCTACCGCACGCACCGGGCCGTGGACCGGCAGCTCGTGGAGGCCGTCCTGCGGGACGTCGCCGGGGTGCACGGCGGCGGACCCGTCGTCGTCCACTCCTGTGCACCCGACGTCCCGTTCGCCCTGCTGCGCCGGGCGGGCGCGACCGCCGTCTCCTTCGACTTCTCGCTTCTCACCGAGCGTGACGACGACATCATCGGCGAGGCCGTGGAAGGCGGCACCCGGCTGTTCGCCGGTGTCGTGCCGGGCACGGACGGCCCATTGTCAGACCCTGCCGGTAGCGTCATGGGTGTCAGGACGCTGTGGCGCAGGCTGGGGCTGCATCCCGGGCTGCTCGCGGAGGCGGTCACGGTCACCCCGGCGTGCGGTCTCGCGGGCGCTTCCCCCGCCTACGCACGCCAGGTGCTCGCCCACTGCGTCCGGGCGGCGAGATCACTCGCGGACAACCCAGAGTAACGGGAGGACAACACGGTGGCCGGCGACAAGCAAGCGGAGACGACGGCGGTGCCCGCCGAGGCCCGCGACAAGCACGCCCAGCTCGCGGAGCAGGTCGAGGAGCACCGCTTCCGGTACTACGTGAAGGATGCTCCCGTCGTCAGCGACGCGGAGTTCGACGGGCTTCTGAAGACTCTGGAAGCGCTGGAGGAGCAGTATCCGGAGCTGCGCACGCCGGACTCACCGACCCAGAAGGTCGCGGGGTCGTACGAGACGGAGTTCTCGGCGGTCGAGCACCGCCAGCGCATGCTCTCCCTCGACAACACCTTCAACGACGAGGAACTGGCCGCCTGGGCCGACCGCATCGCGCGCGAACTGGGCGACCAGGAGTACCACTTCCTGTGCGAGCTGAAGGTCGACGGCCTCGCCGTCAACCTCACCTACGAACACGGCCGTCTCACGCGTGCGGCCACCCGCGGCGACGGCCGCACCGGAGAGGACATCACTCCGAACGTCCGCACGATCGCGGAGATCCCGGACCGCCTCAAGGGCGACGACGTCCCCGACCTCGTGGAGATCCGCGGCGAGGTCTACTTCCCGATGGAGAAGTTCGAGGAGCTGAACGCACGCCTGGTCGCGGCCGGCGACAAGCCCTTCGCCAACCCCCGTAACGCCGCCGCCGGTTCGCTCCGCCAGAAGGACCCGCGGGTCACCGCCACCCGCCCGCTGCACATGGTCGTCCACGGCATCGGCGCCCTGCAGGGCTTCACGGGCATGACCCGCCTCTCCCAGGCCTACGACCTGCTGAAGACCTGGGGCCTGCCCACCTCCACGCACAACCGGGTGGTCGACGACCTCGACGGCGTACGGGAGTTCATCGCCCACTACGACGGCGAGAACCGCCACTCCGTGGAGCACGAGATCGACGGCGCCGTCGTCAAGCTGGACGAGATCCGCCTCCAGGGCCGCCTCGGCTCCACCGCGCGCGCCCCACGCTGGGCGATCGCGTACAAGTACGCGCCGGAAGAGGTCAACACCAAGCTCGTCGACATCAAGGTGGGCGTCGGCCGCACCGGCCGGGTCACGCCGTACGCGCAGGTCGAGCCGGTCACGGTCGCAGGCAGCGAGGTCGAGTTCGCCACCCTGCACAACCAGGAGGTCGTCAAGGCCAAGGGCGTGCTCATCGGCGACACCGTGGTGATCCGCAAGGCCGGCGATGTCATCCCGGAGATCCTCGGCCCGGTGGTGGACCTGCGGGACGGCGCCGAGCGGGAGTTCGTGATGCCGAGCGAGTGCCCCGAGTGCGGGACGCCCCTGCGGCCCATGAAGGAGGGCGACATCGACCTCCGCTGCCCCAACGCGCGTACCTGCCCGGCCCAGTTGCGCGAGCGGGTCTCCTACCTCGCGGGCCGCGAGTGCCTGGACATCGAGAACTTCGGCGCGGTCGCCGCCGCCGCGCTCACCCGCCCCCTGGAGCCGACCGACCCGCCGCTGGTGGACGAGGGCGACCTGTTCGACCTGACGGTGGAGAAGCTGCTGCCCATCAAGGCCCATGTCCTGGACCCGGACAGCGGCCTGCCCAAGCGGGACCCCAAGACCGGCGAGGAGAAGGTCGTCACGGTCTTCGCCAACCAGAAGGGTGAGCCGAAGAAGAACACCCTCGCCCTGCTGGAGAACATCGAGGCAGCCAAGCAGCGCCCGCTCGCGCGGTTCCTCAACGGGCTGTCCATCCGGCACGTCGGACCGGTGGCCGCGCAGGCCCTCGCGCGCGAGTTCCGCTCGATCGACCGCATCGAACAGGCCACCGAGGAGGAGCTGGCGAACATCGACGGCGTGGGGTCCATCATCGCCGCCGCCCTCAAGGAGTGGTTCGCCGAGGACTGGCACCGCGAGATCGTCCGCAAGTGGAAGGCAGCCGGCGTCCCGCTGGAGGACGAGTCCTCCGGGGAGGACGAGGGGCCGCGCCCGCTGGAGGGTCTCACCGTCGTCGTGACCGGCACGCTGGAGAACTTCACCCGCGACGGCGCCAAGGAGGAGCTGCAGAGCCGTGGCGCGAAGGTGACCGGTTCGGTTTCGAAGAAGACCTCGTTCGTGGTCGTGGGTGACAACCCCGGATCGAAGTACGACAAGGCGATGCAGCTCAAGGTTCCCGTTCTGAACGAGGACGGTTTCGGCGTCCTCTTGGAGCAGGGCCCCGAGGCGGCGGCCGAAGTCGCGCTTCCGACCGGGGAGTAGCGGTTGAAGGCCACCCGTTCGGCGCATATCAGTTGCATACGGGTGGCCCGGGCGCATTCGGGCAACCGTCGACGACCGCTGCCCGAGGAAGCCTTCTGCGGCCTACTGTTGAGGTGTGCACCTGCCGTGCCCAGCTGCGGTTGGGGCATCCCCCTGCCTGTTCAGGGCGCGGGGAAGGTTTCTTCGGCGCGGAGCCGCTGATGGTTGTCGGGCATCGGACCGCGTGGCGTGGGCACCGCCGGCTGTGAGAGGGACGGGAATGGAACCGACCGAGAGCGCCGCCCCGGACTCACGGCTGCGCCTGCGCCGCCGCGCGGGCGCGTGGCGGGGAAGCCGGTGGACCGGGCGCAGCACCGACCGCCCCGGCGTGCGGGTGCACCCGGCCGCACCGGGCACCCCCGCCGAGGCCCAGACGCCGATCCCCCTGGCGATCGAGTGCCCGCCGGAGCTGCCCGGCACCGACCCCGAACAGCACGTGTCCTGGCCCGCGATGCCCGCCGCCCTCGTCGCGGCCGCCGGTTTCGCACTGGGAGCGGGCTTCTACCGCGCTTTCAGCGGCAACCACGCCCTCTTCCCGGGCGGCACGCTCGGCTGGTCGCTGGCCGTGCTCACCGGCGTCATCGTCGGCCACCTCGTGATGCTCGGCCGCGCCCGCTGGTGGGGAGGCACCGGCTCCGGCGCGGCCCTCACCCTCGCCGTCCTGCTGCTGTACGGCTGGGTGCCCGCCGGACTGGTGAGCCTGACTGTCGTCGTCCTGGTGGGCATAGCCAGGCGGCACCGCTGGAGGCAGGGCGTGCTGCACGGCGCGGTGGACATCCTCGGGATCAGCGCCGGCGCTCTGGTCCTCGCCTCCTTCGGGCGGGTGCCGACCGTCGAGGAGCCCTGGAGCCCCGACAGCTGGAGCCTCACCACCGCACCCGAGGTGGTGCTCGTCGCCGCCGCCTACCTCGCGGTCAGCCGCGGCCTGTTGTGGTACCTGCACGCACCGCGCGGCGGCGGGCTGCCCACCGTCGCCCGCACCGCCCTGGTCAGACAGGGTCTGGTCGCCGTCGCGCTGCTCGGCATCGCCCCGCTGGTGTGCGTGGTCGCCGACGCCCAGCCGATCCTGCTGCCGCTGTTCGCGATTCCCCTGGTCGCCCTCGACTCCACCCTGTGGATGGCCCGGGCCCGCGCCGAGGAGCAGCTGCGCGACCCGCTGACCGGACTGCCCAACCGGCAGTGGCTGCTGGAGCGCATCTGGACCGCTCTCGACGACGCCGAACGCATCGGGGCGCGCGCCGCCCTCATGCTGATCGACCTCGACCGTTTCCGGTCGGTGAACGACACCCTCGGTCATCTCGCCGGTGACCGGCTGCTGCTGCAGATAGCCGACCGGCTCAGGGTCGCCCTGCCGCGCGGCGCGGAGGCCGCCCGGCTCGGCGGTGACGAGTTCGCCGTCTTACTGCCCGTCGCCGACTCCACCACGTCGGCCACGCGGGTCGCCCGCGGCCTGGTCGCCGCCCTCAGCTCCCCGCTCGACCTCGACGGACTCACCCTCGTCCTGGAGGCCAGCGCGGGCGTCGCCGTCTTCCCGGACCACGCCCTGGACGCCGAGGGGCTGCTGCGGCGCGCCGACGTGGCGATGTACCAGGCGAAGCGGGACCGTACGGGCGTCGAGGTCTACGAGTCCAAGCGAGACTCCAACACCCCGGACCGCCTCGGCCTGCTGGGCGATCTGCGCCGGGCGCTGGACGCGCAGGAGGTGCAGCTGCACTACCAGCCGAAGGTCCGCTTCGACGGACAGGTCGTCGGCCTCGAGGCGCTGGTGCGGTGGGTGCATGCCGAGCGAGGGAAGGTTCCGCCCGACGAGTTCATAGCGATAGCCGAGTCCTCGGGGCTGATGCCCCATCTCACGGAGTACGTGCTGGAGACCGCGCTCGCGCAGGTCGCCAAGTGGCGGGCCCAGGGGCTCAGGGTTCCGGTGGCCGTGAACGTCTCCCCGCGCGACGTCCACACGCCCGGCTTCGCGGGCTCCGTCGCCGCCCGGCTGGCCCGGCACGGAGTGCCCGCGGGAGCGCTCCAGCTGGAGATAACCGAGCACGTGCTGCTGGAGGACCCGCAGCGGGCCGCCGACACCCTCGCCGGGCTCACCGGGCACGGCGTGAAGATGTCCCTGGACGATTTCGGCACCGGGTACTCCTCGCTGGTGCATCTGCGCCGGCTGCCGGTGAGCGAGCTGAAGATCGACCGGTCCTTCGTGGCCCGGCTGGCCGTGGACAACGAGGACGCGGAGATCGTGCGCTGCACGGTCGACCTGGCGCACTCGCTGGGGCTGCTGGTCGTCGCCGAGGGCGTGGAGGACGACGAGACCTGGGAGCGGCTGCGGGACCTCGGCTGTGACGCGGTGCAGGGGTGGCTGGTCGCCGCGGCGATGCCGCCCGAGGAGACGACGGCGTGGCTGCGGGCGCGGGGGTCCCGTGGGTGGCAGCGACCGCGCGCCGCGCTGCCGGCCGCCGAGTAGTCTTCCCACCCCGCCGGCTCGTCCAGCTGCCTTCAACTGCCCGCGAAGTGGCCGATCAGCAGCGCCAACCGCCTCTCGTGCGCCTCCGCCGGCAGCCGTCCGCTGCGCATCAGCGTCGCCAGGCCGTGCAGGCTCGCCCAGAACGTCTCCGTCAGGAGGCCGGGGCCGTCGCCCTCGGCCGTGATCGGTTCCATCGCGTGGAGCAGCTCGCCGAAGGCCTCGCGCAGGGGGGCCGGGGCCTCGGCCGTGGCGAACGGCAGGTCCACCAGGTGGGTGAACATCGCGTCGTAGACGGTAGGTCGGCGCCGCGCGAAGGACGTGTACGTCTCCGCCACCGCCAGTGACTCCCGCACACCCCGCGCCTTCGCGCGCGCGGCCCGCAGCTCCGCCGCCAGGTCCGCGCAGCCCTGCACAGCGACCTCCGCCATGATCGCGTCCTTGCCCTTGAAGTGGCTGTAGAGGACCGGCTGGCTGTACTCGATCTCGGCGGCCAGCCGGCGCGTGGTCACCGCGTCCCAGCCCTCCGCCTCGGCCAGCTCCCGCGCGGCCGTCACGATCAGCTGCTCGCGTTCAGCTCGTTCGCGCTCCCGGCGCGTCCGGATCGTCATGGCCGTGATTCTAGCATCGCTAGCATTTCTGTCGAAGCTCTGCTAGCTTCACTCTTGTCCCTAGCGCCGCTAGCAAGGAGAAGAGACGTGACCGTCACCGCGTACACCCTGGCCGTCGTACTCGACCTGTTCTGCGTGTTCCTCGGGTACCGGTTCCTGTTCCAGCCCGCCTCCGCCGCGACCGGCTACGGCGTCCCCGCCCGGCCGGACGGCGATGCCGGCGCCTACCTCTCGATCAAGGGCTTCCGGGACGGCACCTTCGGCCTCCTGGGTCTGGCCCTGCTGGGCTTCGTCGGCGCGCAGGCCGAGGCCTGGTTCATGGTCTGCGTGGCCCTTGTCCCGCTCGGCGACACGCTGATAGTCCTGCGCAACGGCGGTGCGAAGGCAGTCGCCTTCGGGATCCACTTCGCCACCGCGATCGTTGTCCTCATCAGTGCCGGACTGCTCTTCGCGGTCTGAGGACGTCCACGTCATCAACAGGGGGTTCGGAAATGTCGTTGTTCGTACCGAAGTTCGATGATTCCGTGATCGTGCGGGACGCCGAGGCCGAGGTGGTCGGCGGTGCCCCGGTCGGGGTCAAGCTGCTGGCCGACAGCAGCGCCAGCGGCGGCGCGCTGTCCACCGTGCGCGTCACCCTCGGGGAGGGCGCCGACGGCGCCAGGCCGCACCTGCACAACAACTCCGCCGAGATGTTCTACATGCTCGACGGCGCCGCCGAGCTGCTCTCCGGCGACGACATCGTCACCGCCGAGCGCGGCGACCTGGTCATCGTCCCGCCCGGCAAACCGCACGCCTTCGCCGCCGTCCCCGGGAGCGCTGCGGACATCCTGATCGTCATCACCCCGGGCGTGGAACGCTTCGAGTACTTCCGCCACCTCCAGCGCCTGCGCCTCGGCGAGGCGACCCTGGAGAGCCTCCTCGAAGCGCAGGAGCTGTACGACAATCACTACCTCCAGAGCGTGGCCTGGGACGGGCGCCGCTGACCTCATGGGACGGGGCCCCGGCAAACCGTTTCACGTGCACCGGGGCCCGCCCCATAGGATTGAGCCCAAACCACACGCACTCACCCCAGAGGATCGCTGCATGCCTGGCATCACGCGCGAGGAGGTCGCCCACCTCGCCCGGCTGGCGCGTCTGGAGCTGAAGCCCGAAGAACTCGACCACTTCGCGGGACAGCTGGACGACATCATCGGCGCGGTCGCCCGCGTCAGCGAGGTCGCCGACCAAGACGTACCGCCGACCTCCCACCCGCTGCCGCTGACGAACGTCATGCGCGCGGACGAGGTCCGTCCCTCGCTCACCCCCGAGCAGGCGCTCTCCGGCGCCCCGGCCCAGGAGCAGCAGCGTTTCAAGGTGCCGCAGATCCTGGGGGAGGACTGACCATGACGGACATCATCAAGCTCACGGCCGCCGAGACCGCCGAGAAGATCGCCTCCGGCGAGCTGACGGCCGTCGAGGTCACCGAGGCCCATCTCGCCCGGATCGAGGCCGTCGACGAGAAGGTGCACGCCTTCCTGCACGTCGACCGCGAGGGCGCCCTCGCCCAGGCCCGTGCCGTGGACGAGAAGCGGGCCCGCGGCGAGAAGCTCGGCCCGCTGGCCGGCGTCCCGCTCGCGCTCAAGGACATCTTCACCACCGAGGGCGTGCCCACGACCGTCGGTTCGAAGATCCTCGAGGGCTGGATCCCGCCGTACGACGCGACGCTCACCAAGCGGCTCAAGGCCGCCGACGTCGTCATCCTCGGCAAGACCAACATGGACGAGTTCGCCATGGGGTCATCCACCGAGAACAGCGCCTACGGCCCGACCGGCAACCCCTGGGACCTCACCAAGATCCCCGGCGGCTCCGGCGGCGGTTCCAGCGCCGCTCTCGCCTCCTTCCAGGCCCCGCTGGCCATCGGCACCGACACCGGCGGTTCCATCCGCCAGCCGGCCGCCGTCACCGGCACGGTCGGCGTGAAGCCGACGTACGGCGCGGTCTCCCGCTTCGGCATGGTGGCGTTCTCGTCCTCCCTCGACCAGGGCGGCCCCTGCGCCCGTACGGTCCTGGACGCGGCCCTCCTGCACGAGGTCATCGCCGGGCACGACCCGCTCGACTCCACCTCCATCGACGCCCCGGTCCCGCCGGTGGTCGAGGCCGCGCGCAACGGCAGCGTCGAGGGCATGCGGGTCGGCGTGGTCAAGCAGTTCCGCGGCGAGGGCTACCAGGCCGGCGTCATCCAGCGCTTCGACGAGTCCGTCGAGCTGCTGAAGGGGCTGGGCGCCGAGATCGTCGAGCTGGACTGCCCGTCCTTCGACCTCGCGCTGTCGGCGTACTACCTGATCGCCCCGTCCGAGTGCTCGTCCAACCTCGCCCGCTTCGACGGCCTGCGCTACGGCCTGCGGACCGGCGACGACGGCGCGCACTCCGCCGAGGAGGTCACCTCCTTCACCCGTGAGGCGGGCTTCGGCCCCGAGGTCAAGCGCCGCATCATGCTCGGCACCTACGCCCTGTCGAGCGGCTACTACGACGCCTACTACGGCTCCGCGCAGAAGGTCCGCACGCTCATCACGCGCGACTTCGAGAAGGCCTTCGAGCAGGTCGACGTGATCGTCTCCCCGACGACCCCGACCACCGCCTTCGCGATCGGCGAGCGCGCCGACGACCCGATGGCGATGTACCTGGCCGACCTGTGCACCATCCCGACCAACCTGGCGGGCAACGCGGCCATGTCGCTGCCCTGCGGCCTCGCCCCGGAGGACAACCTCCCGGTCGGCCTGCAGATCATCGCCCCGGCACTCAAGGACGACCGGCTGTACAAGGTCGGCGCCGCCGTCGAGGCCGCCTTCGTGGAAAAGTGGGGGCACCCGCTCCTCGAGGAGGCTCCGTCGCTGTGAGTGCACTGAACAAGGCCAAGGGCTTCAAGAAGTCGAAGTCCGGCACGTACCTGTCGATGGCCGGGACCGCGTTCGGCGCGTTCGGTGTGGCCAAGCAGATCAAGAAGGCGCGCGCCGAGCACGACACGCTGCGGCTGATCGACGCCACCGTGTCCGCCGTCGCGATCGTCACCGGCCTCGCCATCCTCTACCGCGAGCTGAAGCGGCTGGGCGACGACGACGTCCTGCTGGGCTGAGAGGGAAGTTTTCACCGTGACCACCACGACCGACCTGGTGTCGTACGAGGACGCACTGGCGTCGTACGACCCCGTCATGGGCCTCGAGGTCCATGTCGAACTCGGCACCAAGACCAAGATGTTCTGCGGGTGTTCCACGGAGCTGGGCGCCGAGCCCAACTCGCAGACCTGCCCGACCTGCCTCGGCCTGCCGGGCGCGCTCCCGGTCGTCAACGCGACCGGAGTCGAGTCCGCGATCAAGATCGGTCTCGCGCTGAACTGCGAGATCGCCGAGTGGTGCCGCTTCGCCCGGAAGAACTACTTCTATCCGGACATGCCGAAGAACTTCCAGACCTCCCAGTACGACGAGCCGATCGCCTTCAACGGCTACCTCGACGTACAGCTGGAGGACGGCGAGTCCTTCCGCGTGGAGATCGAGCGCGCCCACATGGAGGAGGACACCGGTAAGTCGACGCACGTCGGCGGTGCCACGGGCCGTATCCACGGCGCGCAGCACTCCCTCCTCGACTACAACCGCGCGGGCATCCCGCTCATCGAGATCGTCACCAAGCCGATCGTCGGTGCGGGCGACCGTGCCCCCGAGGTGGCGAAGGCGTACGTCCGTGAGCTGCGCGAGGTCATCCGGGCGCTCGGCGTCTCCGAGGCCCGTATGGAGATGGGCCAGATGCGCTGCGACGTGAACCTGTCGCTGCGCCCGCACGGCCGCGAGAAGTTCGGCACGCGGAGCGAGACGAAGAACGTGAACTCGCTGCGGTCCGTGGAGCGTGCGGCCCGTTTCGAGATCCAGCGGCACGCGGCCGTGCTCAACAGCGGCGGGACGATCATCCAGGAGACCCGCCACTTCCACGAGGACACGGGGTCCACGACCTCGGGCCGCGTGAAGGAGGAGGCCGAGGACTACCGGTACTTCCCGGAGCCCGACCTCGTCCCGGTGGCGCCCTCGCGCGACTGGGTCGAGGAGATCCGCGCCGCGCTGCCGGAGATGCCGCTGGCCCGCCGCACCCGCCTGCTCGCGGAGTGGGGCATCTCGGCCACCGACATGCAGGCGATCCTCAACGCCGGCGCGCTGGACCCGATCGTCGCCACGATCGATGCCGGTGCCGACGCGGCCTCCGCCCGCAAGTGGTGGATGGGCGAGCTGGCACGCAGCGCCAACGAGTCGGGCAAGGCGCTGGACGAGCTGGCCATCACGCCGCAGCAGGTCGCCCGGGTCACCGAGCTGGTGAACTCCGGTGACCTGAACGACAAGCTGGCCCGCCAGGTCATCGAGGGCGTTCTCGCGGGCGAGGGCACCCCGGACGAGGTCGTCGACAAGCGCGGCTTGAAGGTCGTCTCCGACGACTCGGCGCTGGGCACGGCGGTCGACGAGGCCATCGCCGGCAACCCGGGCATCGCGGACAAGATCCGCGCCGGCAAGGTGGCCGCGGCCGGCGCCCTGGTCGGCGCGGTCATGAAGGCGACCCGGGGTCAGGCCGACGCGGCACGCGTCAAGGAGCTGATCCTGGAGAAGCTGGGTGTCAGCGAGGGCTGAGACCCGCTGTCGTCAAGCCCTGGGGGCCGCATCGGTTGCGATGCGGCCCCCAGGGCTGTGATCAGACACGGCGGCCCACGACCCGCGAGAAGCCCAGCGTGCGCCCCTCGTCGACGCGCACCATGTCGCCGACCTCGCGGGCCATCCGCCGGTGGAACTCCTGGGGACTCTCCTCGGCGACCACCTCGCACCACAGCAGCCAGTCCCGCCAGCCGTCCGGCTGCCAGTCGGCCGCCTCGACCTCCACGGCCCCGCTGCGCGTCCAGTGGCGCCGCCACCAGTCGGGGGAGTGGAAGCACCAGAAGTCGGGCTCCCACCACGGCTTGAGGTGCTCCGGCGGCTCGGTGCCCGCCGGCTCCTCCCGCAGCGCCGGTACGACGACGCCGATCCGCCCGCCGGGCTTCAACAGCCGCGTCAGGGTGGGCAGATACAGGTCGCCGGTGCCGAAGTACTGGTAGGCGTCGATGGAGACGATCGCGTCGAAGCTGCCCTCGCCGAACGGCAGGTCGTGCGCCTCGGCGGACACGGGCAGCACCCGGTCGGAGACTCCCGCCTCGGCGATGCGCACGGCGTTCTTGTCGGGCTTCACCCACAGGTCGGCGGCGGTGACCTGGACGCCGTACTCCCTGGCCAGGAAGACGGAGGTCATGGCACGCCCGCAGCCGAGGTCGAGCACACGTGCGCCGGGCGGCAGCTGTTCGAGGCCGAGCGCGGGCGCGAGCCACTCCAGCAGCCACAGCGCGTGCGGGCCCATCTGGTTCTCGAGGGTCCAGCGGGCGTCGTAGCGGCTGCTGCGGGGGTAGCGGGGGTGGGCGAGGCGGCTGGTGAGTTCGTCCGGTGTGTTCGCTGTCTCGGTCACAAGCGACCATGGGTACCAGCTGAGGGCACCGCCCCGCACCGGGTTTCCCGGCGGGACGCGCTACGCTCGCCCGCCATGAGTGGACGTACCGATTCCGACACCGAACCCGTCATATCCGAGGCGGAGGACCTGGCGGACCACGTCCCGGACGCCCGCCGGGCCCGCTGGATCGCGTCCGGCACCGGGGCGTTGCTGTGTCTGGCCGGGCTGGCCGCCGCGCTGCTCCGGCTCACCGGCTCCGCACCGGCCCTCGTGCCCGCCGCCTACGGCTTCGGCGCCGCGGTCTGCGCCGTCGCCGCGTTTCTCGGCTCCCGGGGACGTACCCGACGGGCTCTGTGGCTCCTCATCGCCGGCACGATGATCATGGCATTCGGAGACCAGTTCGACTGAATGGCCCCATCGGCATCCAGCCGCCCGAGTACCGTGCCGCCCATGAGAGGCTCGGCAGGGTCTCGGTGGAGGAACTGCGGGAGGAGCAGCAGCACGATGTACGCGATGTCCCTGGGTGACGACGGCGCCGAACTGCGGCCCCTGGAGGTCTGGCACGCGGCGGAACTCCTCGCCAACATCGACCGGGGACGGGAGTTCATCGGCCGGCACGTCGGCCTGCCGGACGTGGTGACCGACCTGGACGCCGCCCGCGCCTACCTGCGGTCGTACGCCGACAAGCGCGCCGCCGACACCGGCAGCCTGCACGGGGTGTGGCTGGACGGGAAGCTGGTGGGGGGCCTGCTCTTCCGGGTGTGGGACACCCCGAGCGGGGTCTGCGAGGCCGGCTGCTGGCTGGAACCGGCGGCGGCCGGGCGCGGCCTGGTCACGCGAGGCCTGCGGGCGCTGCTGGAATGGGCGTTCGACGAGCGTGGCATGCACCGGGTGGAGTGGCAGGTGTCGTCGGCCAACGAGCCGAGCATCAACGTGGCCCGGCGCCTCGGGATGACCCGTGAGGGCGTGCTCCGGGAGAACTACCCGCACCGGGGTGTGCGCACGGACACCGAGATCTGGTCGGTGCTGGCGCCGGAGTGGCGTTCCGCACGCGCGCGTACCGCAGAAAACGATCATTAAGAGACCTCTCAGACAGCGTCCGTACGGTGCCGGGCATGGCAACGAAGACTGAGGACGTCACCAAGACCGACGACGAGCGGGCACCGGAGGAGGCGGCGGCAGCCAAGGCGGCAGCCGAGGCCGAGGCGGAAGCCGACACAGCGGGCACCGACGCCGCCGAGCAGCCGACCGACGAGAGCGAGGAGCCAGGAGAGCCCGAGGAGCCGGAGGAGCCGGAGGAGCCGGAGACGCTCCGGGAGATGGCTGCCACCGGGGTCGGGCAGGGCGCCGGTGCCGTCGTCTCCGCCGCGCTGGGCGTGGTCTCGCTCAGCGGCGGCTGGATCGGCACGGTCGCCGCCGCCCGGGAGACCCTCATAGGCCAGCTCCGGACCTCGTCCACCGCGAGCGTCGCCACGCAGGTCAAGGAGGTCTACGGCGACGCCTGGCACACCACCGCCCTGTGGGCCGGCCTGTTCGCGCTGGCCGCGCTGATCACCGGCGTGGTCGTGCTCGCCCGGCCCGCGTTCGGCACCCCCGGCCGCCCGCAGGCCCCCTGGATCAGGTCGGTCGCCTGGGCGGGCGTCTCGCTCGGCGTCATCGGCCTGCTCCTGGCCGTCCTGAAGTACTCCGACGCGCTGCTCTCCCTGCCCTCGACCGGCTGAAGAACCACAGGTCCCAGGGGCCTTAGAGGATCCGTGAGCACCTTACGGATCCTCTAAGGCCCCTTACGCGCATCCACGGCCGGTCCCGCGCGCGAAGATGCGGAACTCTCCCGATGTGGCGCACCCCCCTGGGAGACGAAGGTGGAGACATCGCAGAGAGCGATGCACGACACCACTTCTCCCGAAGGACACGGCATGTACGAGTTCGAACTCCACCGGCTGCGTTCCGCCGAGCTGCGTCGGCAGGCCGCACAGGAGCGCCTCGCCCGCGAGGTCCGCCGCTCCCGGGGCGACGCCCGCCGGGCCGCGCTGCACAGCACCGCCGGTGGCGAGTCCCATACCGACCGCCCACGGCGGCACCGGCTCCCGCGCACCGCATGAGCGCGGGGAGGGCGGGTAGGGCGGAGGGCGGCCGCACGGGGGTCGGC